>QIKC01000095.1 GCA_003232855.1 Verrucomicrobiales bacterium | reverse complement strand
ATGGGCAGTTCGCCCTGCATCGAGCCCACTTACAAGAACCTGTTCGTGAAGAGCAATCTCTCCGGCGACTTCATCGTCCTCAATGCCTTCCTCGTGCGCGACCTTAAAAAGCTCGGTCTTTGGGACAAGGACATGGCCGATCAGCTCAAATATCACGATGGCGAAATCGCCGACATTGAGGAAATCCCCGCCGAGCTGAAGAAGAAATACGCCACCGCATTTTCTATCAGTTACGAGTGGTTTATCGACGCCGCCGCGCGTCGCCAGAAGTGGATCGACCAGTCGCAGTCGCTCAACTTATTCCTCGCCACTCCCGACTTGAAGACCCTCTCCCACATGTATCGCGCCGCTTGGCACGCCGGTTTGAAGACCACCTACTACTTGCGCTCTCTGGCTGCCAGCTCCAGCGGCAAGGTGACTGTCAAAGTGAAGCAAGAGGTGCGCGGTCACGCCGGTTCGACGCAGCGTGAATATACCGAGGCCGAAACTAACGCTTGTAGCATCGAGGCGATGCGCAACGGCGAGGAATGCGAGGCCTGTCAGTAAATTTCCGCGCAGAGAGACCACCAACCACAGAAATCATGATCGACACAGCGGACATTAGCAGCGGCGAGCGCATCGAAATCGAAGCGGGCAAAATCGTTATCGCCCTAGAGCGCGGTGGCCTCTTGATAGAGGGATCGGCCTCTGGGCGGATCGTGCCTACCGGCATCCACGGCGGTGATCCTGCGTCGGAAGATCTTGTGCCTATTCTCGCGGATTAGTAAGTGGGACGCCCCCCGGAGCCGGGTAGACAACCCGGCCTACGTCCGCCCACAAAGTGGGACGGAGAGCCTCTCCGTCCGAACTCCGCTACTCGGGCGTTGCGGCGCTTTCCTCGATCGCCTCCACTTGCCGGTTCGCGGTGTCGGCGGCTCGCTTTGCCGCATCCAAAATTATGCCGTGTTTCGATTGTGGCGAAGAGCTTTCCTCCCGATCTGCAGGCTCCGATTTCGAACACGCCGCAACTCCCATCGCGCTAGCGACCAAGAACGAGGCCATAAAAAACATCCGTATCCGATTCATAAAATTCGCGTTCATTCGCGTTCATTCGCGGGCACCAAAGATTGGCTCAGCCGCTCCAAATGTTTTGCTAGTAAATCGAATTCCAGGTTCACCCGCTCGCCCGCCGAGCGTTTGTGCAGGTTGGTCGCCGTGTAGGTATGTGGCGTGATCCAGCAGGTGAAACAGCCTGCGGCGTCATCGACTTCGGCCGCTGTCAAACTGATGCCGTCCACTGCGATCGAGCCTTTTGGGATCAGGTAGCGAGCAAATTCCGGCGGCAGCGCCACCGTGAAACGGTAGTCGCCGCCGACCGCCTCCAGTGCGGCGATTTTCGCTACCGTATCGACGTGCCCTTGGACAAAATGTCCGTCCAGTCGCGCGTCTGCGCGCAGTGCGCGTTCCAGATTCACCGTGGAGCCCTCTGCCAAATCGTCGAGCCCGGTGACGCGCAGCGTTTGCGCCAGTAGGTCGAACACGGCGCCGTCGTCCGTTAGCGTCGCCACCGTCAGGCAGCAGCCGTTGATCGCCACGCTATCGCCTAGTGCCAGTTCGCCGGCGAAGGGAATGGCGAGTTGCAGCTGCGCCCCTGTTGCGCTGCGTGCGAGCGAGCGGACGCTGCCAGTGGATTCGACAAGGCCGGTAAACATGGGGTGGGAAAAAGGATTTTCCTTATGAGCCCTTGGTTGACCAGGTTTTATAGATTTCTGTGACTTTTGATTGGTCGGGATCACCGTTGAGGAAGACGAAGGCGTAGCGGAAGGTGACGCTTTCGCCGTTTTTGATCAGCATGTCACCGGCGCCTTTTTCCTTTTTCATGAAGTCGTGGTGGCCGAAGGGGTTGGCGGCGATGAGGCCGTAGTGGCGCGCGTGCCATGTCGTGGGGTGGCGGGGGTTTGAGGGGTGATCGAAGATGCCGATTCCGACGGTGTCGCCATCGATTTGTCCCCAGTAGTAGAGCCACTTTGCGGGCTTGCCCCAGAGGGTTTTGTCGCGCAGGCCATCGTTGTTGATGGCCTGGCCGGTGGCGACTTCGCCACTTAACCGCAGAGCCGGGTGGGTGCGGATTCCCATCGAGCCTTCTTTGGTATCGCCGAAGGTGACGTCGCCGTTGCTGGCGTGCAGGGTGACTTGGTAGTCGATACCGCGACCGCCGTCGGGGGTGGCGAAGAATTTGATGCGGGTGGTGTCGGAGCAGACGATTTTACCTTCGTGGTCGATCCAGTCGTTCTCGGCGGCGATTTCGTCGTCTGCGGCGGCGATGAATTCGCGGTGGCGGATGCTGCCGGTCTTGTCACCGACATGCCAGAAGCTGATGCCGTTGACGGAGCCATGGGTGTACCAGAGCGATTCGTGGTGCGGGTGGTCGTGGGCCTCGCCGACGCGGTCTTTCTTGAACGGGTAGTCGCGCACCATGTGCTTGCCGCCGGGGCCGGCGATCGGGTAGAGAACCGGCTTGGTGCGCTCTTTGCCGAACAGGTAGGTGGTGAACGGTTGGCCGCCGATTTCCACTTTGACGGCGGAGTCTGACTTGGTGAGCTTGATGGTCTCGTCGGCGGCGGAGGCGCTGCCGATGAGGGTGGCGAGGAAGAGGATCGAAAGGTATTTCATGTTTTAGATTTCAGAGTGTGGGTCGGTGGAGGGCGCTTTGCGTTCGTAGACGGTGGTGAGGTTGATGCCCCAGATGTAGATGAGGGCGGTGAGGAGGGTTGCGACGATGACGACTCCGGAAAATAGGCGGTAGAGGGTACCTAGCATCTTGGTAGATTACTGGGAATTGGTTGCCTCGCCACGTTTTTCGATGGCGGCGGCGTAGGCGCCATCGTGGTCGGCGGTCGGCATGAGGGAGGTTTCGCCGACTTTGGCGAGGTCGGGGTCGGTGGCGAGGATGGCGGCGACGAGGTCGGCGTTTTCTTCGGGGGCGATGCTACAAGTGCTGTAAACGAGGCGGCCGCCGGGTTTGAGCAGGGGCAGGACGGCGGTGGCCATGCGTAGTTGTAGGGTGGCGAGTTCGGTGGCGAAGCCGGGGGCGAGGCGCCAGCGGGCGTCGGCGCGGCGGCGCAGCACGCCGGTGTTGGAGCAGGGGGCGTCGAGTAGGATGCGGTCGAAGAGTGCGGCGGGGGTGGGCTCGGCGAGTAGATCGGCGACCTCGATCTGGGCGATGCTTACGCCGAGGCGTTCGAGGTTGCCGCGCAGGCGTTCGGCGCGGGTTTCGGAGATGTCCATGGCGACGATCTCACCGCGATTTTCCATGGCGGTGGCGAGGATGGCGGTCTTGCCGCCGGGGGCGGCACAGGCGTCGAGCACGCGCTCGCCGGGCTGTGGGTCGAGCAGGGCTGGGGCGGCGGCGGTGGAGGGATCTTGGGCGTAGCAGCGGCCGGCGGCGAGGGCGTCGAGCGGGAGCTGGTCGACGCGGTAGAAGCCGGGGTGGCTGCTGAGCGGGGTGGCGGCGGCGCGGGTGAGGTCGTCGTCGGTGAGCCCGCCTTGCAAGGGGTTGGAGCGTACGCAGAGCGGCGGGCTGTCGTTGATGAGCGCGGCGATGCGTTCGGCCTCGGGGCTGCCGAAGGCCTCTAGCCAGCTTTCGAAGAGGTGGTCGGGGATGGAGTGGCGGTCGGCGGCGGGGAGGGAGGCGGCGCTGGCGAGCAGCGCCTCGCGCTCGCGGATGGCGCGGCGCAGGACGGCGTTGATGAGTGGGCGGGCGCGTGGGCGGGCGAGGGCGACGGTTTCGTTGACGGCGGCGTGATCGGGCACGCGCATTAGCAGGACTTGGTAGAGGCCGATCTCCAGTAGTCGCTGCTCTTCGGCGCCGAGCTTGCCCTTACGCAGTTCGTCGATCCACGAGTCGAGCAGGGCGAGGTTTTTCACCACGCCGATGGTGACGTTTTGTACGAAGGCGCGGTCGCGGGAGTCGAGGCCGGCCTTGGTGCAGTGGCGGTCGAGGATGGCGTCGATGAAGGAGCTGGTTTCCTGCCATTCGCGGAGGATACCGGCGCAGACGCGGCGGGCGTGTTTCCCTGCCACTGTTAGGCGGGTGCCTCCCCGGTACCGCGACCGATGCCGTGGTAGGTGAAGCCGTGGCCGCGCATGGTCTCGGGGTCGAGTTGGTTGCGCCCGTCGAAGATGAGCGGCGTGGCCATTTGCGCTTTCACTTTGTCGAAATCGACGACGGCGAACTCTGGCCAATCGGTGGCGATGACCAGTGCGTCGGCGCCTTCGGTGGCGGCGAGAGCGGAGTCGGCGTAGTTGAGTTTGTCGCCGATCGGGTGGCGGCGTGCGCCCTCCATGCCCTTCGGGTCGTAGGCGGTGACTTCGGCGCCCTCGGCGATGAGTTTTTCGGCGAGCTTGATGGCGACGGATTCGCGGGTGTCGTCGGTATCGGGTTTGAAGCTGAGTCCCCAGAGGGCGATTTTTTTCTCCTGCAAGACCCAGAGTTTTTCGCGGATGGTATCGACGAAGCGGTCGAGCTGGCGGGAGTTGATCAGCTCGACTTCTTTGAGCAGTTCGAAGGGGACGCCGAGCTGGTCGCTGATGGCGATGAAGGCGGCGATGTCTTTCGGGAAGCAGGAACCGCCGTAGCCGATGCCGGCGTTGAGGAAGTGGCGGCCGATGCGTTTGTCGGCGCCGATGCCTTCGGCGACTTTCTCGACGTCGGCGCCGGTTTTCTCGCAGATGGCGGCGACGGCGTTGATGTAGGAAATTTTGAGGGCGAGGAAGGAGTTGGCGGCGTGTTTGATGAGTTCGGCGCTGTTGATGTCGGTGACGAGGACGGGGGCGACGAAGGGCTCGTAGAGTTTTTGCATGAGGCCGAGCGCGCGGTCGCTGTTGGCGCCGATGACGATGCGGTCGGGGTGCATGAGGTCGTCGACGGCGCAGCCTTCGCGCAGGAACTCGGGGTTACTGACGACGTCGAACTCTGCGCCTTCCGCGGCGTAGCGGCGGACGGTGTCGGCGACTTTTTCGCCGGTTTTGACTGGCACGGTGCTTTTGTCGACGATGACTTTGTAGTCTTTAATTACGGCGGCGATTTCTCGCGCGACTTTCTCGATAAAGCTGAGGTCGACGCTGCCGTCAGGCTGCGGCGGGGTGGGCACGGCGATGAACACGATGTCGCCATGGTCGACGCCTTCCTCGGTGCTGGTGGTAAACTTGAGCCGACCGGCGGCGACGTTGCTCTTGATGAGGTCTTCGAGGCCGGGCTCGTAGATGGGAATTTTCCCGGCGAGCAGGGATTTGATCTTGTCCGGGTTGTTGTCGACGCAAATCACCTCGTGGCCGACTTCGGCAAAGCAGGTGCCGCTGGTGAGTCCGACGTAGCCGGAACCGATAATGGAAATTTTCATAAGTGCGGGAAGGTAGCGGGGGAACGCTCGGGCTCAAGTGGGGATTGAGACGGAAGTTACTCTCCGATGCAGAACAGTTTCTCGTCGGTGCGGATGATCAGGGTGCGGTCGGCGAGGGCGATGGAGCTGCGCGGGTCCCATATCGATCCGGTGCAGGAGTTCGAAGGTGTCGCCGGCGGCGATCACGAAGGTCTCGCCGTGGTGACTGATGAAATAGATTTTCCCATCGGCGGCGGTTGGCGAGGCTTCGATTTTCCCATTGCAGTCGAGCTTTTGGTTCCACAAGACCTTGCCAGAGGCGGGCACGATGCAGGCGATGGATTTTTTGTCGCTGTTTAGAATGTAGAAACGGCCTCGGTAGAACAGGGGGGTGGAGACGTCGCTGGAGACCGTTTTGTCGTCGCTGCTCCATGCGATGGCGGAGTCGGGTAGTTCGCCTTTGCCGCCGAGTTTGATGGCGTAGACGGGGGATTGTTTTGGTGCGCAGATGAGGGCGATCCCATCCCCGGTGACGGCGGAGGGAACCAGACGCCAGTGGCCGATGCGTTTCGGGTTCCACGTTCCCCAGCGCCAGAGTTCGCGACCGGTTTCGGAGTCGTGGCCGGTGAGGCAGTCGCCGCCGGCTACGATGAGTTCGGTTTTGCCCTCGCGGGTGTGGACGAAGGGGGTGGTGAAGGATTCCTTGGATTCGGCCACCGCCTTGTTCGGGCGCACTGCTTTGTAGAGTTCTTTGCCGCTGGCCAGATCGAGGGCGAGCAGGAAGGAATCCTGGGCGCCGCTGTCTTTTTGGAAATCGTGTACTGCGGAGTCGCGTTGTAATATTTGCAAAATGATCTTGTCGCCGACGACGATCGGGCTGCTGGAGTAGGTCCACATGTAGTAGAAACTTCCGTATTCGGTCTGGATATTTTTCTTCCATACCAGTTCGCCCGAATGGGTGAACACTGCGAGGTCGCCGGTGCCGTAAAAGAAGACGACGTGTTTGTCGGTGGCGACCGGTGATGGGCCGGCGAGGGTGCTGCGGTTGTCTTGGGCGAGGCCGTCGCCGACGGGATGGCGCCACAGCTCCTTGCCAGATGCGAGGTCGAAGGCGAGGGCGACGAGTTTCTTTTTCGCCTCGTCGGTGGAGCTGACGAATACTTTGCCGGCAGCGATGATGGGGGTCGAGCCGGCACCGCCGGGCATGTCGGCAGCCCAGCGGACGTTTTCGGTGGGGCTGAACTTCGACGGTGGTGCCAGCGCCTCGCTAGAGCCGTTGTGGTTGGGGCCGCGCCAGTTTTGCCACTCGTCAGCCGAGGCGGAGAGCGGTGCGGCGAAAAGCGCGGCGAAGGTTGCGAGGGCGAGGACTTTGGATGGAGGGATAGGGTGACGCAGCATGGGGAAATCCTGAGCGCCAGTGGGCGGGTTGTCAAGACGGCGAAGACCGGGCGCGTCGTTATTCCGTCGCGGTGACGCGGTAGATCTTGTGCGGGCCGCTGAGGGGTGCCGTGAAGCGGCGTCTTCCCGTGGCGGGCTGCGTTTCGACGAAACTGGTATCGGCCTGCCAGACGGCGCCTCCGTTGCTGCTGGAGGAGACGGTGAAGGACTGGTAGCCGCTGCTTTCGATTTCGATGAAGAACCATTCGCCGGCGTCGATACCGATGGTGTTGATCGCCATGCTGGGCGGGCTGCCGGTGACGGCGGAGACGATGGTTTCGGGGCCGAAACCGAAGCTTTCATCTGCGACTTGCGGGCTGAGTTGTAGCCAGAACTCGCCGGGTTCCTCGGGGTTGAAAGTGACGGAGGTGGCCGTCGCCGCCACCGAGACGAAGGATTCGCCCACCAGTTCGGAGCTGTTGGTGACGCGTACGTTGTCGACGAAGGCGCCGAGGTCGTTCGGGTTGTCGCTGGGGATAGGGGTCCAGTCCGCGCCTGACTGGTAGACGTAGCGGAAGCGCACGCGCAGGGTGCCTCCTGCGTAGCTGCCGATGGGGATCGATTCCGACGACCACGAGCGATCCCAATCGCCGACGATGACGTTGAAACTGTGGCGCCCGTAGCGCTTCCAGACTTCGACCCAGTTGCCGGGCGAGGTTTCGATTTCGACACCGAGATAGGTGCCGGTGCCCATGTATCGGAAACGTTGTCGGAATGTGAGACGGCTGTCGGTAGAGGGCAGGATTTCGCGGTCGATCTCGATGATGTCCTGCTGTTCGAGAAGGTGGAACGAGCGCGAGCCGGTCGCGGATAAGGTGGTGACGGTCAGCGGGTAGTTCGGGTGGGTGTTGTCGATGACCACCGGCGCCGGCGAGGTTTCCGCACCTTCAATCCAATCCCCCGCCGAGGTGGCTGCGACGCGGAGTTGGTATGCCTGCGCACCGGAAATGGGCTCGAATTGGTAGACATTGTCGTGGCCGATGTAGGCGTTGTTGCTGC
>QIKC01000030.1 GCA_003232855.1 Verrucomicrobiales bacterium | reverse complement strand
TGCAGGAAGAGCAGCTGGGCGATGACGGCGTTCGAGACTTGGTTGTAGGGATCGATTTCCGAGCCGATGAAAATGATGCGATCCTTGAGCAGGCGCGAGTAGATGTCGTAGCTGCGCTCGATGCGGCCTTCCTGCTCGACAACCATGGGGATGACTTGGTTGCGGGTGGCGGAGGGCATGTTGGGCGGGATGATCGCGGTTGGGAAATCGTGCATAGTGGTTCTAGATGTGAAATTGGAAATTTGAAATAGTGGAGTCGGGAGAATCAAGCGCAGACGGGCGGTGCGCGCAAGTGCGCCTGCGGTGCGGGGTGCCGTTTGGGGTGGAGCTGCGCGGGTGCCCGTTTATTTACCGGTCTCCTCGGGCTCGACCTCTTCGATGACAGCGGAGTCGCGCAGGAAGGCGATGGTTTTCTGGATGCGCAGGCTGCTGTGGATGCGTCCGAAACCGTCTTGTTTCTGTAGCTGCTTGAAGAGTTTTTTCACCGGAGTGTTGTTGCGTGCGGCGATTTCGGCGACGCGGCCCATGAGTTCATCGCGATCGACTTTGATGTCCTCGGCTTCGGCGATTTGCTCGATGATGAAGCTGGTTCTGACGCTGAGGGCGGCTTGTTGGCCGGCTGCCTGGATGATTTTTTCCTGGTTTTGGACGATTTCTTCCTGAGCGATGCCGCGTTCGGAGTTGGAGTTGACGATTTCGTCGACGCGGCTCTGGGTCTCGCGTTGGACGATTTCTTTGGGCAGTTCGAAATCGAGCTCGGAGTTGAGCTTGTCGAGCACTTGGTTGGTGATGAGTTCTTGGCGATAGCCTTTGCGCTGATCTAGCATTTGGTTGCGCAGCGAGTCTTTGACCTCGTCGAGTGTTTTCCCGGCCTCGATTTTGGCGGCAAAATCGTCGTTGAGCTCGGGTAGCACCTGCTCTTTGAGTCCGACGATCTCGACGCTGTAATCGACCTGTTGGCCACGCAGTTGTTCGTCGGGGAAGTTGTCTGGGATGGTGACGGAAATTTCCTTGGTGTCGTCGTTGTTGGCGCCGACGAGTGCGGCGCAGAAGCCGGGGAGGAACGTGCCCTCGTCCATGCGCAACCAGAAGCCGGTGTTTTGGGCGATGGTCGCCGGGGCGGCTGGGGCGATCTCGCCGATCGGGCTGCCGTCGATGCTGCCTTTGTAATTGATGACGGCGAAGTCGCCCATGGCGGCGCTGCGGTCCTCGATATCTTTGTAATCGGAGAAGCGTTCGCGCATCTGGTCCAGCGCCTCGGCGAGCTGTTCGTCGGTGACGTCGAGCGGCGGGACTTTGACTTGGATGCCCTTGTATTCTGGGAGTTCGAACTGGGGCGCGGTGAGGACTTCGGTGGTGAAGGTGAAGGTGCCGTCCGGGTTGTGGCTCTGGTCGGTGACGCGGATGACGCGGATGATCTCGAGCTTCTCTTCTTCGTTCCCCTGCTTTAGGCAGAGTGAGACGGCGCGATTTTCGAGTTCGCCTTCGATTTCCTCCTTATAGCGCTTCTCGATGACTGCGGCGGGGATTTTTCCTGCGCGGAAGCCTGGGATCTTCGCCTTGGAGGAGTAGAGCTTGATGATGTTCTTGCGCTCCGCGGCGATGTCCTCGGCTGGGACTTCGACGCGCAGAGCGTTTTGCACTCGGGAAGTTTCTCGACGTTGATGGTCATGGGGCGGGAATTGTAGGGGGGAACTCGCTCGGCGCAACGGCAATCGGAGGATTGCTGTGGCCGTGTATGAATCGATGGTTTAGCCAATTTTCGGGGGTGCCGTCAAGATGGTGGATGTTTTTTTAGATAGCGTACATTGGAGATGGCGGGGACGGCGGCGACGAAGAGGCTGACGCCGCCATAGAGGAGCAGGACGAAGAGGACGCCGGCGCCGAATTGGGCGTTTTCCCCTTTGATTCCGAATAGGGAGGCGGCGATGAGCAGGCTGAGGTTGATGTTCTTCATGCTGGATTCGATGGCCAGCGCGGTGGAGTCGCGACGTGAAAATTTGAACAGGTGTAGTGATCCTCGCAAGATGACGATTTGGATGGTCAGGCAATAGAGGAAGACGAGCAGTGGCACTCGCCGCCCGTAGGCGCTGAAGTCGATGCTGCCGCTGCCTAACGAACCGACTACCAGAACCGCCAACGCGACTAGGCTGGCGCGGATCGACCATCGCGAACATTTGAGTGCGGCGTGCATTTCTAGCGTTCGCCCCAGTATCATGCCGGCGGCCAGCGGCAGTAGCAGGAAGACGAAGATTTCGCGGATGATGGTGCCGGCTGGCATGGTGATCTCCGGCGGTAGGTGTTCTGAGGCGAAGAGGCGTAACAGCAGTGGCGCGGTGAGCAGCGCGAGGAGTGTCATGATGCCGGTCAATGCTACGGACAGCGCGGCGTTGCCTTTGCCGAGGTAGGTGTAGACGTTCGACATGGATCCGCCGGGCATCGCCGCTAGCATGAAGAATCCGACGGCGATTTCCGGCGGCAGCGATAGCAGGGAGACCATGGCCACTGTGATTAGCGGGATGCCGAGCAATTGGTAGGCGGCGCCGGTGAGCATGGGTTTCGGCTCGAGGGCGATCTCGACGAAGGCGCGAACTCGCGTCACTAAACCCATGCCGAACATCGCCAAAACCAGCTGTGTCGAGGCGACGGTGCGGTGGTGGTCGGGGTATTTTTCTAACAACTCTTGGAGCATAAGCTGTCTGCCTGGTGTGTGGCGGCTCTATTTGCCGATGGGTTGTGATCTTTCGAGGTAGGCGAAGAAGTCGCGCAGCTGCTGGTCGTCGAGGCCATTGATGAGCCCCTCGGGCATGAGGCTGCGACCGACGGCGGTGAGCTTTTCGATGTCTTCTCGCGGGATGGTGGTGTTGGATCCGTCGAAGCCGCGCAGGACGATGGTGTTGGCGTCGTTTTCGGCGAGGAAGCCGCTGAGGATGCGGCCGTCCTTGGTGGTGGCGATGTAGTTTTCGTAGCCTTCGCGGATCTCGGCGTTGGGGTCGAGGATGCTGGTGAGCATGGAGGGGAGGTCGTTGCGTTGGTAGCGGGTGAGGTCGGGGCCGACCTTACCACCCTCGAAGAAGAGGATGTGGCAGGAGGCGCAACGGGCGCTGTAGATGGCCTTGCCGCGATAGGGGTCGCCAGGTTTGGCGGCGAGGATCTTGCGGATGGCGTCGGCGCGGAGACTGGGTGTCGGCGAGCCGGATTCGGGGAAGTGCTGGTCGAGGAGTTTGGTGATCTCGGCGTCGTCGTGCAGGCGCATTCTGGCGACGAGGTCGGCATCGACGGGCAGCTGCGGCAGCGCTTTGCTGGCGAGTAGGGTGAGCGTCCACGATTTGCGAGAGGCGAGGAGGTTGATGGCGCGTGCCTGCAGTTCCGGGCGCAGGTCAGGCGCGGCTTCTGCCAGGGCGCCGATTTCTGCGGTTTCGTAGATTTGCAAAGCGGTGAGGGCCGCCTCTTGTAGGGAGGTGTCGTCTGTGTCGGGGGTCGTGACGATTTTCAAAAGGGCGGGCAGCACTTGCGGATGTGCGGCGGTGCCGAAGGCGCGGATGGCGCTGAGGCGATCGGCGTTTGGCGCTGCGGGATCCTCGAGGATCGCTCGCGCTTTGGCGATGGCCTCGGGGTCGCCTTGGCGGACTTGCATGGACAGGGATCCGGTGCCGAGTTCGGCGAGCAGGGCGTCGGGGAAGGCGGGTGGCACGCGGCCTTCGAAGGCCTGGTCGAAGCCGGCCTGCAGGATGGTTCGGTATTCGGCGGCGGGGGCGAGTTGGAAGAGTTTGGCGCAGGTGAGGAAATCGCGGCGGGATCCGGCTTCGGCAAAGCGCCGGATGACGCGCGGGAGGATGTGCTGGCGGATCATTGGTCGCGCCCAGAAGGTGGCGTCTTCGAACATGGCCAGAACGAGGTCGCGGTTGTCCTCACAGCGGGATTCGATGGCGAACCACAGCATCAGCGGCAGATAGGGGTCGTCTACATCGGCGCTGTCGAAGCGGATGGATTTAACTAACGTGAGTGATTCGCTTACGGGCAGGCGGCTGGCGGTCGAGAGGATCTGGCAGCGCTCTTCGGCGCTGGTTTCGACTGGCGTGGATGCGGCGGCGGTCACGAGTTTGGCGGCGAATTTTTCCGACAGGTGGCGTTGATCGCCCAGCAGGCGTACCGTCCAGCTGCGCACGATGGGGGAGGGGTGGTCGAGTGCCTGGATGGCGGTGGCCTCGTCTAGTTTGCCCATTTGGTGGAGTGCCCACAGGGCATCGACCGCCGGGTGTGCGGTGGGTTTCGCGAGGGCGGCCAACAGGGCGGGCACGGTTTTCGGGTTCGCGCGTTGGCCGAGCAGCCGCACGGAGGTTTGGCGGTGCCAGAGGTTCGGGTGGGTCAGGTTAGCGACGAGTTCGAGATCCGTTTTTGCCTCTAAATTGTAATCTGTTTCGAGATTTTGTTCCTTCCCGCGCAGTCGGTAGATGCGGCCGCTGCTGGGGTCGATTTGGCCTTGGAAGTGTTGGCCGTGAGCGATGTATTCTTCGCAGAAGTCGGCGATGACCATGCTGCCGTCGGGGGAGTTGGTGAGGAACGTCGGGCGGAAGGTGACGTCTTTTGAGCGCAGCGGTTTGCCGATGTCGGTGGTTTCGAAATTGCTGCCGTGCGGGTGTCGTTCGGCGGCGATGAGTTCGTGGTGGAGCGGATCGACACAGAGGAACTTTCCCTGTAGCCGGTCTGGCAGGGCGGTGCCTTGGACGATCATGGACATGATGGAGAAGCGTTTGATGGGGGTGGTGCTGCGCATCATTGGCAGTTCGCCGAACGAATACGGGTTGGTCGGTGGTCCGAACTTGTCGGGGTTTTTCCCCTGTTTGAGGTACTGTCCGCCCTGGATCATGTACCAGCCGCGGGTGTTGGCTCCGTTGTGGCCGACGAAGAGGCGACCTTCGGCATCGAAGGACACACCGAAGACGTTGCCGGTGCCGTCGGCGAAGATTTCGTATTCTTTCGTGCGCGGGTGGTAGCGCCAGACGTGGCAGCCATCGTTGTAGATGCCCTCCGAGCCTTCGGGGTCGATGCCGGGGCGGGTGATGCGGCTGGTGGAGGTGCTGCCGTGGCCTCCGTAGAGCCAGCCGTCTGGTCCCCAAGTGAGTCCGTTGGCGACGCTGTGGGTGTCTTCCATGCCGAAGCCGGCGAGGCGCACTTCGGGGTCGCCGTCGGGAATGTCGTCGCCGTCGGCGTCGGGATAGAAGAGTAAATAGGGTGGGTGGGTGACCCAGAGACCGCCCCAGCCGCGCAGTGCAGAGGTGGCCATATTGAGGCCTTTGAGTGCGTGTTTGTGGTTGTCGTAGGTGCCGTCACCGTTTGTGTCTTCGTGGATGCTGATGACATCTGCGCCGGGGATGTGGTTTCGTGGTGCGGCGGGTACGCGGTCGTACTTGGCGCGATAGAACTGGTCGCGGCTGAGCATTTTGAGCCCCTTGGGGAAGGGGTACTGGCGGTATTGGGTAACCCACATGCGGCCGCGGGCGTCGAAGCTGATGTGGGTGGGTTGGGCGATTTCTGGTTCGTGTAGGAGTTGGTCGACGATGAGGTCGTCATCGGTTTGCAGGGCGGCGAGGGCGTCGGCCGGGGGGGACTGTTGGCCGGGGATGGGTTCGATGGTGGAGTCGAGCGGGGTGGAGGAGGGGCGGAAGCCGTCGGCGGTGTAGAAGGCGGTGGCGGGTTGTTCGGCGACTTCCTGGAGGTCGGCGGCGGTGGGTTTGGTCGTGGAAATTTCCCATGCGGGGCCGAGGTGGAGCTCGTTGAAATAGTCGATGATGAATGGTGCTTCCGTTAGGATTCCGCCCGCCGAGGTGCGGATGACCAAGGTGTTGAATTTTTTGACGACGAGGATGTCTTTGGGGATCTTGAAGCGCATGCTCTGGCCGATGGGGATGCCATCGGAGGTGATGATGCTTTTGCCGTTGAGGAAGACCTCGGTGTGGCCGGGGAGGCTGGCGAGCACGAGCATGGTGGAATCGCGCCAGAGGTCGCTGGAGCTGTTCGTCTTGGGGACTACCAGGCGGTCGGGAACCTGCACGCGGCAACGGTACCAGGCGGGTGCCTCCGATTTTTCCCCGGGGAGGGTGGTGGGCTCCCAAGCGTGGAGATCCGGCAGGCCGAAGCTGAGGCCGATGGCGAGCAGGGGCACGAGGTGGGCGTGCCGCAGCGGGGAACCGGGTCTGATGGTGGTGGTGGAGAGGGAGAATCGCATGGGCTCACTATTCCGAGGTAAGGGTGGATGAAAAGAGGGAAAAACGTCATCTTCGCAGCGGCGACCTAGTGTTTCGCCAAATCTAAGCTGTCGGGCTGCGGAGGAGGAAACCGCAGATTACGCAGATGAACGCGAATTTGAAAACAGCTGCGGAAGCCTCCAATAAATCGGTGTCAATCCGCGTAATCGGCGGTTTGATTTCAATCCGACACTTTAGGATTGTCCGACCACTAGGCGCGCGTGACCAGTGATGAGCGCTGCCGTCTCTCGTTGCTGGCGAGCTGCCGTGGGCTCTAAGCGTTGAGGAAGTCGAGGTAGGTGAACTCTGCGGGGTTGTCGAAGGCGTCGAAATCGTAGCCTGGCATGATGGTGTCGAGTGGGGTGGCTAGGTCGCCGAAGTGGCGTTGGAAGATTTCGCCAAAGACGGCGCGGAAGTCGGTCTTGCGGCTGAGGTAGCGCCCGCGGCGGGCGAACATGGCGCCGGTGTTTCCGGTCTGCCAATTGCCTGCATCGCAGTTGTAGACGCCGCCGTTGACGGAGCCACCGGCGACCATCATGACGTTGGCTTCGCCGTGGTCGGTGCCGCCGCTGCCGTTCTCCAGTGTGGTGCGTCCGAATTCGGTCATGGTGACTACTAGCACGTCGTCCCACTGGGCGGCGAGGTCTTTGGAGAGGGCGTTGTAGCCTTGGGCGATATCGTTCAAAAGGTTGGCGTGCGTGCCGGCGGTGCCGCCTTGGTTGGTGTGGTTGTCCCAGCCGCTGATGTTGATGCCCACGACTCGTGCCGGGGTTCGTTTTAATAGGATGGCCGCCTCTTCTAGTCGCCGTCCGAAATCGCCGTCGGGATAGACGGCGCCGGGCTCGGGGGTGTAGTCGCCGCTGGCGGC
>QIKC01000126.1 GCA_003232855.1 Verrucomicrobiales bacterium | reverse complement strand
TGCGGCGTTAGAAGCGTGAGGGATGTGTGGAGATACTGGTGGGGTGGGGTGTCTTACCCGTCTGGGCGCGGTGTGGATTTTTCGAGAGAACAAAGTTCCCCCGCTATTCCAGCGTCAATCCACTGTGGCCTCTTCTCGCGGCGACAAAGCCAGAAGGAGCTTTTTTACTTGGTCGGTTACTTGGTCGGTAGGCAAGTCTGAACCGGAGGAGGGCTCGGAGCCGATGTGCCTGAGGGATGAAATGATGGCGGAGACCTGATCGAGGCTCAGGGTGTTGCCCTCGATGGCCAGCGAGCTGTGGATACTGCGGATACGGTTCTCCTGATCCGACCCCGAGGAGTTATCCAGCCGCCCCACTTGCCCACAGATCTCCGCCACCTGCGAGAGGATCAGCGGGGTGATGGTGTGTGGCGGGTGGTAGGGCATGGGGCAAAATTAGGTTGGAATGTCACCGGCCTCACCGGCCTCGATGAGTCGGCAGACCCGGCCGCCGCAGTCGGCACAACGCCCGTGGAGGATAATATCGCCATGGCCGTCGAGTTTTCCCTCGGCCTCAGTGATCAGCACGGGTGTTGGGCACTTTCTGCAGTAGACCTTACTGAGAATGCGCTCTCGAAACTGCTCGGGAATCTGTAACCATCGCTGCTCAGCAGCGGCGGTGAGTCGGGGTGTGATGTGCATGGGGAAGTGTTAGATGCGACGGATGAGGGGGAAGTGATATTTAAGTTTTTTGCCCTATGCAATGAACCCAGATGGGATTGAATGATCGATCATCACTGACAACACCCTCCATATAGCCCAAAAAATAAGGATCGTAGAACCATGATTTCGGAAGGGCATATATTGCATCGTTGTTATACTCGCCGAGTGAGTCGAGGCCAAGTTTTAGGATCTTCGAGTGATACATACGCACACTCCGCTGTTGAATCTGTTTCCATGCAACAGGAGCGCCCTTGCCAATGATGTGGAGACGGAGAGCATCTGAAAGCTGCGGGTCGATGATGACACAAGCTGACGCGCTCGACTTTCATCTCTGGGTGGTTGAAGCAAGCACAGTCGTCGTGGGCGGGGAGTTTGATTCTTTGAGGTATGGTTCAGAGGAATGAGAGTTCGTACTGTTGAATTTTTGAATCCGATGTGACGAGGGTGAGATTATGGGCAAGTGCTTGGCAGATGAGAAGGCGGTCAAACGGATCGCGGTGGATGAGGGGGAGATCGGAAAGACGGAGGGCGGCTAGCTCGTCGAGGGGCAACTCGTCGATCTGGTGTAAAATACGAGCTCGGGGAACGAATGTTCCGGGTGGTTCAGGAAGTTCAAGTTTACCGATGGAGTGTTTGATCGCGATCTCTGCGGCGGAGACAGAACTGAGGAATACGCGGTTCTTCTCGTCGGTGATGACCTTACGCCTTTGCGGGGAGAGGTGCCTGCTTGCGCCGACGAAAGTTAGGAAGGTGCATGTGTCTAAGAGCAGGTTCACTGTTGTTTCTTGAGTTGAGAGATCGGGGCGTTATTCGGTGGCAACAGATGGCAAATCGCCGTTGAGCCAAATTCCTTCACTTACTCCTGTAAGTGAAGATTTTTGACACGGTGGGGTGTTCGGCTAGTTTCCTCAGGTCGTCCTAACCGGACGTGGATTGAAACACTTAAAAAAGGCTTGATGCCTAGATGGGGCTCCATCCCGGTATTTTTCCGGGTGAAGCCTCGCTTTTTCTGACTACGAGTTGTCTCCGTAGATGAGTGCTTCGATTTCGGGCATGGAATCGTCAAAATCGTCAGGAATCGTGAACTCCCCGTCACAAAGGCCGATGGGGCGCGATTTTTTGCCGGGGCGGGCTGGTATGATGAAAGCGAGGAATTTGTGATCTTTTTCGACCACGAGGGTTTCGCCCTGCTCGAGGCATTCCAGAAGGGAAGGCGGGAGATTGAGGTCAGTGCTGGCGATGGTGTGCATGAGGTGGGGGATTGGAGTGATGTCCTCGCAGGTAAGGTATAGAATTTCGGGCGATTTTCAACGAACGGTTTGTCGTCCGTGCCCTCCTTCGTGTGGGCATAAAAATGTCGATTTTCTACCATCCGTTACCGATGATGGACAAATTTGGGCGCTCGGACAAGAAAAATTTGTTCAAATGAACAAATTTTCGAATTGGGACTGGCGTTTGCCGCGCGCCGGGTGGCCTGAGCGAGCGACTCGAGGGGAGCGCGGGGAGACAGGAGTCTGCGGCGGCTAAAATTAATTTCCGTAAGATGCTTGCTGGGGCTTGCCGGGGGGCGCTTGCGACGCGTTAGTCGGGGCTTGATCGCTGGGATCCATATTATCGACCGCTACATCGGCAGGCAGGTCTGGTGGGCGACGGTGATCGGCGTCGGCGTGCTCAGTCTGGTGCTGGTCTTCGGCAACCTTTTTAAGGAGGTGTTCGAACTGTTGGTGGACAAGAACTTGCCCCTTGGGGCGGTGCTCAAGTTCATGGCGTACATCCTGCCGTTCTCTCTCATCTTTACCATCCCCTGGGGGTTCCTCACTGCGGTGCTGCTGGTGTTCGGTCGCCTGTCTGCCGACAACGAATTGGTGTCCTTGCGCATGGCGGGCATGAGTATGACGAGGATCTGCCGACCGGTTTTCCTCATCGTCGCCGCGCTGGTGATGCTGAGCCTGTGGATCAACACCACGATCGCCCCGCGCGCGCAGGCGGAGATGAAGGCGGCGATGTATAACATGGTGGTGGATGACCCGATGGCGCTGTTCGTCCCGGATCGGGTGATCGACAGTTTCCCCGGCTTCGCCATCTATGCCGAAGAGCGGGTCGGGGATGAGTTGTTGAGCGTCGAGATCATCGAGCTCAACGCGTCCAAACACCCGATCAAATACCTGCGTGCCAACAAGGCGAGGATCGATTACGATAGCGAATCCGATCAGTTGCTGTTGGTGTTAGAGGACGCGATGATCGTGAGGAAGAGCGCCGATAACCCGAGGGATCTCGACCGGGTGGAGCCTGGGCTCTCGTTCGGGCTGACCTACGTGCCGATGGATCTGGGGGCGTTGCGCGCCAAATCGGAGAAGGTGCGACCCAGCACCATGGATACCGCAGAGCTGCGCCAACGGCTGGCCGCCGATCACGGCGAGATGGATGGCGGCCTTAGAAACACGATGAATACAGAGATTAACAAGCGCTATTCGTTCTCGCTGGCTTGCTTCACCTTCGCGCTGATCGGAATTCCTTTGGGGGTGACTGCCCAACGGCGTGAGACTTCGGTCGGGTTCGCTTTTAGCCTGATCATCGCGGTGATTTATTTCCTTTTCATCATCATCGCTGACACGATGCGTGATAGCAGCCACGCGCGCTACCTGATGTGGCTACCGAACGTGGTTTTCATCGGCATCGGGCTGTGGATGTTCAGGCGCATGAACAAAAAGTGAGGCTGGCGTCACGAAGCGAATTGCGCAGTTCGAGGGCAGAGTTTAGGTAGGGGGGCAGCGTGCCGGATAGGACGAGTCAAATCCGGTGCTCGCGAACTCTCAATGTCGTTAGAATCCATCAACGAACGCCTGCGATCGGTGCGCGGGAAAGCGCTGATCCCCGAAGCTTTGGGGGAGAATGCGGTGGCGCTGGCGGCCGAGCTCTCGGAGCTGTCGCGGCGGCGCATGACGCGGGCCGACCGCCGCCAAGGGCGTCGTCTGGCGCGTATGATGGATGACCCGCGGGGCAAGGCGTTGACCTTGCAGCTCGCCGACCAAGTGTTCCGCAGCCATGCTCCGCGCAAGACGGGGGCTCGCTTCCGCCACCTCATCCGTGACCACGGCGTGCCGCATTTTCTGCCACTGTGGGAGAGGGGGGCGATGGTGCTCGGTAACGCGGTGTCGTTTTTCGCTCCTTGGTTAGTGATGCCGATGGTGGCACGCAAGATGCGCGCGGAGAGTCGTTCGGTGATCTTGGCTGGTGAGCCGTTGCTGCTCGCCGCCTACATGGACAAGCGGCGGCAGCAGGGGGTCGATGTCAATTTGAACCCATTGGGCGAGGCGGTGTTGGGCGAGGAGGAGGCGGCGCGGCGGCTGGATGCGGTCATCGGACGTCTGCGCAACCCGCAGGTCGATTGTGTTTCGGTAAAAATTTCGGCGGTTTACAGCCAGATCGATATGGCCGCGTACGACGCCAGCCTTGCCGAGGTGATACAGCGGCTGCGAGTAATTTTCCGCGCCGCTATGCAGCAGCCCTACATCGATCCGCAGGGACATGCGCGCAGGAAATTTGTCAACTTGGACATGGAGGATTATCAGGATCTGCACCTGACGCTCGACGCGTTCATGGCAGTGTTAGACGAAGCCGAATTTTCACAATTGGAGGCGGGGATCGTTTTGCAATCCTACCTGCCGGATTCGGCGAGCGCGCAAGAGCGACTCAGTGCATGGGCGACGCGGCGGGTGGCGGCTGGTGGCGTCGGCATTAAGCTGCGCATCGTCAAGGGGGCGAACCTGGCCATGGAGCGGATCGAGGCGGCACAGAGCGGTTGGTCATCGGCGCCCTACACGCGAAAGGTGGACGTCGATGCGAACTACAAAAAGATGGTTGGCTTTGGCTGTCGCGAGGAAAACGCGAAGGTGGTGCGGCTGGGCATCGCCAGCCATAACCTGTTCGACGTGGCCTACGCGATGCTGGCGGCGGAGATGAACGGCACTGCTGCTCGCGTCGAGTTTGAGATGCTGGAGGGCATGGCGAATCACCAGGCGGCGGTGGTGGGCGAGGTCGCCTCCGGTTTGCTAATCTACGCCCCGGTGGTGCGCCGGGATCGGTTCTTCTCGGCGCTCGCCTACCTCGTGCGGCGCTTAGACGAGAACACTTCCGATGAAAATTTCTTACGCCACATGTTCCGAATGAGACCGGGATCCGCCGGTTGGAATACGGAAAAATCGCGATTTCTCAATGCTTGCGCCAGCGTGAGCACGGTCGAAGTCACGCCGAGAAGGCGGCAAGACCGCGCGACGGAATCGGTCGAAGCGGCTCGTTATCGCGCGCCTTTCAAGAACGTCGCCGACACCGATTGGAGTCTGTCGGCGAATCGGAAATGGATCGCGCCGATCCTGAAACGTTGGCAGGAGAGCGAGCCAGAATTTGTCAAACTGCAGATCGACGGTGACGGGCGGGAAGGGGAGGGCAGTGCCGAAATCGGCGACCCGTCACGACCCGGGCATGTCGCCTACCGGCACGCTTTGGCGGGGCTGAATGATGTGAACGAGGCGCTGCGTGTCGCCGGGCGCGCCTTCCAAACATGGCGGCTGAAGCCGGTCGATGAGCGCGGAAGAATTTTGCGCGAGGCCGCTGCGGTGATGGCGCGCGAGCGTGGCGAGACCATCGGTTGCCTAGTGTTAGACGGTGCGAAGGCCTTGGCCGAGGCGGACGCCGAGGTGTCCGAGGCCATCGATTTCGCCAATTACTACGCCACGGCGTTTCAGTCGGAGGGGCTGGCCGATTGCGAGCCGGCCGGGCGTGG
>QIKC01000015.1 GCA_003232855.1 Verrucomicrobiales bacterium | reverse complement strand
ACGCAGCTTCAGGGAGCATTCACAACAGCCACGTTTTCTTAATGAATTGCTTTTGGTAGCAGTTCCCATTCCAAGCAAAAGCTCCCCATCATCCATCCGAACCATCCCTCCCTCATCCAAATTCGCGTCCATTCGCGTCCATTCGCGGGCAAAAATCCGGGGAAAGAGAAGCGGACTCACCGATCACCCCGCTGCGCGACGATTTCCTGCACTTGCCGCACTTTGACGGTTTGTCCGGCGGCGAGCACACCTGACCAGTGCGTACCCGGATAGAGCACGCTTCCGCGACCGATCAAACTGCCGGGATTGATCACGCTGTTGCAACCGATCTCCACTCCGTCGCCGATCACCGCGCCAAATTTTTTCAAACCGCTGCCGACCCGAGTGGCGCCGTCGCGCACCACGATTTCGCTCTTGTCCAAACGGACATTGGAAAGGATCACCCCGGCGCCAAGGTGGGCGCGATAGCCGAGGATGCTATCACCGACGTAGTTGAAATGCGGCACTTGGCAGGCGTCGAACAACAGGCAGTTCTTGAATTCGCTGGAGTGACCCAAGACGCAGCCCGCGCCGGCGATAACATTACCACGCAGGTAGGCGCCGCTGCGGATAGTGCAATTTTCCCCGATCCACGCGGGACCTTCCACCACCGCGCCGGGCTCCACTTTGACTCCATCGGCTAGATATACTCGCTCGCCAATCACCGCCCCTGCGGAAATTTCGCCGTTCCTTACGCTATCAATCGATGCGACGCCCTCCACCTTTGTCGCTAAGTAGTCGCCGATTTTGGCGATCGCCGCCCACACCGGTTCGCCCGCAGCAAAAAGATCGCCGTGCTCGGTATGTCCGAGATCTAGAAACTCTGCTGCCGCAAAACGGCCTGCTGCGCCATCTCCCATATTCCAGATCCCTTCTCCGCGCGCGAAGCGCCCTAAACGGTCATGATTTCTTTCTCCTTATGAACGATGTGGTCGTCGATCTCCTTGACGAATTTGTCCGTCAGGGACTGAACCTCTTTCTCCAAACGTTTCTGGTCGTCCTCGGTGATCGAGCTTTCGCCCTTGAGCGATTTCAACCCGTCCATGCCGTGCTTGCGGGCGCCGCGGACACGCACCCGCCCCTCCTCGGCCATACCTTTGACCATCTTCACCAAATCAACGCGGCGCTCTTCGGAGAGCTCCGGGATCGGCAGCCGGATCGCCTTGCCATCGACCACCGGGTTGATCCCCAGCTTCGATTCGCGGATACCGCGCTCGATGTCTCCGGTCGTCGACGGGTCGAAGGGCGAAATCAACAGCAGCCGCGGCTCCGGCGACGAAATCACCGCCAACTGCTTGAGCTTCATCGTCGATCCATACGACTGCACCGCAATATCGATCCCCTCCACCAGAGCTGGCGAGGCCTTGCCCGTGCGCACGCTGGAAAATTCGTGCAGGGTATATTCGACGGCTTTTTTCATGGCTCCGTCAGTGTCGGCCATCACGCTTTTTTCGTCCATAGTGCTCTCGGTAGTTCGGGTTTCTTTCGGGTTTTTTTCGTCGTGATTCGGGAAAACGTCAGCAGCGTTTCGGCGGGCGCCCTAGTTGGTCAACTCGGCGGTGATCAGAGTTCCTACCGGCTCGCCAATCAGCGCGCGGCGAATGTTATCCTTCGCCATCATGTCAAAAACGATGATCGGCTTGTTGTTGTCATTGCACAGACTGAAGGCGGTGGAGTCGAGCACCTGCAGGCGCTTCTCCAAACACTCCTGAAAGGTCACCTGCTCGTAGCGTTTGGCATTCGGATTTTTCTTCGGGTCGGAATCGTAGACGCCATCCACCTTGGTCGCTTTCAAAATTACGTCGGCGCCGATCTCGCTAGCGCGCAGTGCCGCCGTGGTGTCGGTGGAAAAGAAAGGGTTGCCGGTTCCGGCGCCGAAGATCACGACTCGACCGAGTTCTAGGTGACGCATGGCGACACGACGGATGAAAGGCTCGGCGACGTTCTTCATCTCGATCGCCGTCTGCACCCGCGTCGGCACCCCCATGTCTTCGAGCATACTTTGCAGCGCCAACGAGTTCATCACCGTGGCCAGCATCCCCATGTAGTCCGCGGTCGCCCGCTCCATGCCGCGATTGCTGGCGCTGACGCCGCGCCAGAAATTGCCACCACCGACCACCACGCCGATCTCGATGCCGGCCTGGTGCGCCAAGCGAATTTGCTCGGCCATGGTCTCGACGATTTCCGGGGAGATGTTGTCCTCGCTACCGGGCTCGCGCAGCGCCTCGCCACTGAGCTTGAGGATAACCCGTTTAAAATTACGCCGCAGGATGGGATCAGACATGGTGGGATAGAAAATATTTCGATAGCAGAATGCATCGTTAGAAAACAACAGACCACGGCGCTTGGAAAGCGATTTTCCTCAGCCAATCACCGTGCCCGGCGCCAGCGGTCGACCGGCCAAAAAAGCGCCGACCGGCATGCGTTTTTTTCCAGCGGGCTGCACCGTCTGCAACCGCAAGGCGCCACTGCCGCAAGCCACCAGCAGGCCGTCTTTCCCCGCCGCCAGCACCTCGCCCGGCGATCCGCTCGCCTGCGCCTCGATCACCACCGGCGGAAATACCTTCAACACCACCCCGTCCGGCAGCCGGGCAAACGTCCCCGGCCACGGGTCGAAAGCGCGAACACGGCGCTCCAGTTCGACCGCCGGCAGCGACCAGTCTAGCTCGCCATCGCCACGCCCCAGCTTGCCCTGATGGCTAGCCGCCAACGCATCTTGCGGGCGCCGCGGCGCCGCGCCCTTCGCCAAAAGCTCCAACGCCGGCAGCAACGCCACCGACCCCGCCGCCGCCAACCGATCGTGCAACGACCCGCCAGTCTCGTCCACCGCCAGAGCAAAACTTTCCACCGAAAGAATATCACCAGTATCCAAACCCTCGTCCATATACATCACCGTCATCCCCGACTCCGCATCGCCAGCCAGCAACGCCGCCTGCACCGGTGCCGCGCCGCGGTGGCGAGGCAAAATCGACGCATGCAGATTCAAGCACGCCACCGTCGGCAGCTCCAGCACCGCCTTCGGCAAAATTTGCCCATAGGCGACCACCACGATCACCTCCGGCGCATAGCCCGCCAGCGACTGCAAAGCCCCACCCTCCCGAATCCGCGCCGGCTGGTGCACCGGAATCCCCCGCTCCTCCGCAAAAACCTTCGGCGCCGAAGCCTTCAGCTCCCCCTTACGCCCAAACGGCCGATCCGGCTGCGTAAACACCGCGACCACCTCATGCGCCCCCGATTCCACCAGCGCCGCCAAAGCCGGCACCCCAATATCCCCCGTACCTAAAAAAACAATCTTCAATTCTTCTTACCTTAAAACTGAACACTTGAAACTTGAAACTCAATGCACCTCATCCTTCGTCTCCTGCCAGATGCGCAGCGAGGTGATGGTGTAGATGATGTCTTGCAGCACTTTGATCGGCGACTGCTCAGCGTTGATGTTGGTCAAAATTTCCGGCGAGTAAAAATCGAAAAGCTGTTTGGTTTCTTCCTCGTACTGACGAATGCGGTTCTGAATCACCTCGTCGGAAGCATCGTCTAGGCGGTTCTCTTTGATCGAACGCTTACGAATGCGCCGCATCAATTCGCTGCGGTCCGGGCAGCTGAGGTGGAACACCTGCACCACGTCGCAGTGCTTCTCCATGAGCTCAGCCTGCGCCTTATTGCGCGGGATGCCGTCCAGAACCAGAAAATCGATGTCCGGTTTGAAGGCGTGCGAATCGACCTTGGAATCGATCGACGCCTTCCACAGCTTCACCGTCACATCATCCGGAACCAGTTCGCCACGGCTGGAGTATTCGACATACTCGCGCCCGATCGGAGTGCGGGTGTCGAGCGAGCGGAAAACGTCCCCGCAAGCGCAGTGAAAGAAACGCGGGATCATTCCCAAAACGCGCCCCTGCGTGCCCTTGCCGCTACCCGGAGCGCCAAAAAACAAGAAGGTTCGAAATCGTGCAGAAGGTGTCGGTTCGCTCGCGGCCATGGCTTTCCATAGCAGAGAAAACGCCTCTTACAAGCGAGGCAAATCCTTTGCCAAAAAATCGCCAACCCGCGCGCGCACCGACGAATAAGAAATATCCGCCATGCGTCCGCTCGGACTGCGCAGCACTTCGACCTCAGCATTGGCCGGCGCCCAAACCGCCGGGTCGCTCGGGCCGAACAACAACAAGCAACGCGCCCCGGCCGCCGCCGCCAAATGCGATATGCCGCTGTCGTGCCCCAGAAATCCCAGACAGCGACCGAGCGCCGCCCCCAGACGCGGCAGCGCCCAACCGTGCGCGTGAACGAAATCGACACCCGCTGCCGACCACGCCGCCGCCACCTCCGCCCACTTTTCCTCCTCCGCCTCGCCGCTCACCAACAGTAATTTGCCACCGCCCGCCGCGATCTCCTCGCCCAACCGCACCCAGCGTTCCAAGTGCCAATTCTTCGCCACACCCCCACTGCCCAGATGGATCGCCACCCGCCCCTGCCCCTCGTCGCCACCCGACAACTGCAGCCGCGGCCCGGGCTCGTCGAGGAATAGCGCGATCGATTCCAAAGCCCGCGCCAACTGCCGAGCCGCGTGCTCACCAGTCGAAGGATCGACCTTGGGCAAACCCTCGATCAGCGTATCGACGCCCGCCCGCGCCAGGTTGTCGCGAAAGATCCCCTTCTCATCGTAGAGATAGCTGACCACCAAATCGAAGCTCTCGAAATACTCGCACCACTCCGGATCCAACTCCGCGCCGATCGCGAAAAATCCCGCCAGCGGCCCGTGCTCGATCGAGCGCGCCGCGTCCGCGTATCCCCCCGCCAGCGCCAGCTCGATAATCGGCCGGTAACCGAGCACCTCGACCCGCGAATCCGGCAGGCCGTGCTTCAGCAAACCGATAGCCGGCAACGTCAAAACGAAATCACCGATCGCCCCACCGCGGATAACCAATACTTTGCCCATCGTTGAGAAGATCGCGCAAAATCGGCGCCCGCGTTGCAAAAAAAACGGCGCGCTGCTCTACGCCCTCGGCCCACCCCAAAACGCCAAAGCGCACACCACCATGGCGAGCCCGTAGTCGATACCGACGAAGGCCAAAACCCTCCAGCGCCAAGGCTTACCCAGCGCCCAAGTGATTTGGTCACGCATGAGATAGGGCATCCCCACCCAAAATAGGGCGAAAAATATCCAAACGTAAGCCAACAGCGGCAGCAACAAGCGCGTTACCTGCGGCTGCAAAAACGCCAGATCCAACATCGGACAGGCCAGCAGCAAGAAGAAGATGCCAATCGCCCGCACCGCGAGAAATTCGTCCACGAACAGAACGAACAGCACAAAAGCGATCGGCAGGATGACCCGAATCGGTTTTTCCCAAGTATAAAATTCGCCGAGGTCAATCTTGCCGATCAACCAGAAAGCCCAGATAAAATCGATCGCCTCGCCAAGATCGCAATGCCGAGCTGCTTATTCCTCGGCAGCGCCTTGAGAAAAGCCTTCGTGCGAGCCGGCTGGACAAGCGCGAAAACATGAGCCGCGATCAGCACCACGCCGATGATCAGCCCTAGCATCTGCAGGCTCAGAAATTGCGTATAAATATGGCGGGTCATTCTAAAGAAGTTTCAAGTTTCAAGGCTCAAGTTTCAAGTTTCAAGGCCTGAAGAGTCGAGGATGCTAGCATGGTCTCGGGCGGTTGCGAATACATACCGCGCAGGGAGTCGCCAATTCATACCTGCACACTTAAAACTTGAAACTTGAAACTTCAGCCCCCCCATACAGCACGTGGCCGGTGCAATGCTCGATCTTTACGTCGAAAATTTCCCCAGTCAGGCGAGCGCGATCGCCGGCGAAAATCACGATCTTGTTAGTGCGCGTGCGCCCGGAGAGCATCTCC
>QIKC01000108.1 GCA_003232855.1 Verrucomicrobiales bacterium | reverse complement strand
GGGGGAGGGATCGGAGGGGGAGGTGTCCGCGAAGGGGACAACGCTGCAATCCTCCCTTCGCGTGCTTCGCGGGCATTTCTTTTCGTCGGGGTTCGAGCGGATTCGATTTCATCGAACTTTCACACGCTGATCACCGGATTTTCACAAAGCGCGGCCACCTTGCGGCATGAGTTTGAAATGCTTTTTGCCGATTGTTGTTGTCGCCGTCACGATCTTGCCTGAATTTTCGCAGGCGATTCCGCCCGATCTGCCGAACGCCAGCGTCACCATACCCTATTCCGAACTGAAGGCTCTGTGGGATGCTGCGCGTCCGAAGGCGGGGGAGGGGCGTGCGCCGCAGTCGCCGGTGGCCAGCATTTTGCGCTCGGCGAATTTCGCGATCACGCTCGATGGGCGAACGACTTCTATCGCTGCGGACTTTAGCGCCGTCAATCTCAGTGAGAATTGGTTGTTCGTTCCGCTGGTGGGTGGGGAGGTGCGTCTGGAGGGCTACGATCCGCCCGCGGCGCAACTCGTCTATCGGGAGGATTGCTATGGGATTTTGCTCGCCCCCGGTGCGGAGGAAGAATTGCAATTGCGGCTGTCTGCATCCGCCGCCGATGAAGGGTTTAAGATCGAACCCTCCCCCGCCACCTCGGGCAGGCTCACGATCTCGGGAGTTCCGGAAGACCGAATACCGCTGGTGAGTGGCGCTCATGCCAGCGCCATGCAGACGCCAGGTTTGCGGAGTTACGTCTTGGCCGCAGATAGCGGTGGGGTGTCGATCCGCCTGGAAAAGATCCGAGATGGGGCGGAGGATGTCGATTTGGCGCCGAGCCGTTGGGAGATGGTCGGCGAGGCTTTGGCGACCTTCTCGGGGTCGAAAATCACCTATGAATCTAGAATCTACCTGCACGCGGACGACGGGGAGGGGGACGAGGCGGTGCTGGTCTTGCCGCGCTCAGCCAGGGTTCTGACGGCGAACGGGGACGATGGAGCGACTTGGGAGGCGCTGCGCGCGTCGGATGGGGGGAAGTTGATAAGGATCCGCTGGGCGACACAGGAGATCCTCGACCGGGAGGTTGTCTTAATTTGGGAAGTTCCACAGGCGCCTCTTGCAAAACGTTGGAAGCTCATTGCTCCGCAGATCGATGGTGAGGTCGATGGTGTCGAATCGCCATTTCTTTTCGTTGTCGCGGAGGTCGAAGGGTTACAGATTCTCGCCGGCGACGGAACTCGGCTGCCTGTTTCGCGACAGCTTCCGGCTTGGTTACGGGATCGGGTGACCGGTGACTACGTGAGCGTTTCGACCCGGGGAGGGGCGCTCGAATTAGCTCCGCGCTGGCTGCCGCGGGTCGAGACTCCTGATGCGACGGTCGCCTTGGCAAAGATCAAACAGAAGCTGGTTCCCGGCGGAGCTGTGCTGACTAAGGCATCGTACGAGATCGAGCACGATGCGGCGGTGAAGTGGCTCGTGGTGCTGCCGGAGGGTGGCGAGATACTCAGCTGTCGCGTAGGCGGGAAGGTGTCGCGACCGGTATTGCGCGAAGGGGGAGGGCTCGAATTTTCTCTTCCGAGCCTGAAGGCCGAGGATCCCAAGTCCACGGGCGGCACCACATGGGTCGAGTTCAGCTACGCATCGCAGTACGCGCCGCTGGATCCGGTGGAGGGGGTGTTGCAGATCGAGCTGCCGCTCACCGAGCTTTTCATTCAACAGATCGATTGGCATTTGGAAATTCCCGGCCGCTATCAGCCCACGGCGGCGGAGGGAAATGTCGAGATCGTCGTTGGCAAGAAAGATGCCGCGGGGCTGCATTTTCGCAAACAGCTCTGCCGCGGGGTGCGCCCCGGAATCGAACTTTACTATCGCCGTGCCGAATAAAATTCCAAAATCAAACAGCTAAATATTATGTCCATAAAAAATCTCATCGCCGTCTTCTGTATATTCGCCTGTACCTCGGTCGCCTGGTTTGCTCTCGGGGGTGCATTGACGATGCGAACGGAGGGCGTTGGCTTTAAGTTGAACAGTGCGTTGATTGGCAACTGGGGGCCGCCGCTTGAGCAGGCACACCCTTCGTTGCATTACACCGCCCCGAGCAGTTTCCGGGCGCGGCGGGAGATCGGCCCTGCGGCCAGCGAGGTGAAGGTGGAATTGAAATACAAGCCCAAGCGTAAAGGCCTGATGCGCTATCGAACTTATGAGGTCGAATTCGATGCGCAGTACGTGGTGAAGAATCCGACGCCGATTACACAGACGATTTTCTTCGAATTGGCGTTGCCCCATCCAGAATTGCGCTACGACGGGTTTGAGCTCAGCGTAGGTGGCGTGGCCACCGGTCGCACGCCGGAGGCCGGGAAGGTGAGCGAGGCGGTGCGCTTAGGGGCGGGTGAATCGGTTTCGGTCGGTGTGCGTTATCGAACCCGTGGGTTGGGGACTTGGAAATATACCTTCGTTGGTGCGGCGCGCATCGCTGGTTTTCATCTCGATATGACAACGGATTTTGCCGACTACGACATTCCTGCGGGCTCGAATTCGGCATCCACCATCGATGACACTGGCGGAGGTAAACACCTTACCTGGGACTACGATGGCGTGATCAACGCCGGAGCGATCGGTATGGAAATGCCGAAGCTACTAAACCCCGGGCCGGTGGCAGCACGCATCACTTTTTTCGCGCCGATCTCGCTGTTGTTCTTTTTCTCGGTGTTGACCATCATCGCGGCGGTGAAGGGGCTGCAGTTGCACCCGATGCATTATTTTTTTCTCGCCGCAGGATGTTTTGTCTTCCAGTTGCTGTTCGTCTATCTCGTCGATCTGATCCCTGCCCAGCTCGCCTTCGGCGTTGCTGCTGCGGTGTCGCTGGTGTTGGTCTGCAGCTATCTATGGCGGGTAAGGGGATCGTCTCTGGCGCGCATCGGGTTCGTGGCGCAGCTGGCGTATATGGTCTTATTCAGCGCGAGTTTCTTTTTTGATGGGCTGACTGGAATCACCATTACGATCGGCTCCATCGCGACCCTTGCGTTGCTAATGATGATGACGGCGCGGGTCGATTGGGAGGAGATTTTCAAAGCGAAGTCCTCGCCGAAACCGGCACAACCGATCAGCGTTCCGCTATCGGAGGAAGCATCGACTGGTGTTTGATCCGGGCTTTGACCGCGTTAGGCTGCACTGACCGATGAAGCCCAAAATCCTCGTCGTCGAAGACGAACCGTCGATCCTCGACAACATCATCTACTCCCTCGAGACCGAAGGTTTTGAACCTCTGGGGTGTTCGACTGGGGAGGAGGCGATGGAGCTGTTATCGGATGATGGAGAGATCCGTCTGGCGGTGTTGGACATCGGCCTTCCCGACATCAGCGGCTTCGATTTGTGCAAGCAGATCCGTGCTCGGACGCCGCTGCCGATCATCTTCCTCACCGCGCGCGATGGCGAACTCGACCGGGTGCTGGGGCTGGAGATTGGCGCCGATGATTACGTGGTGAAGCCGTTTAGTCCGCGCGAATTGTGCGCTCGGGTCAAAGCCGTACTGCGCCGGTGTGATGAGCCTGCCGGTGGAGGCACACCTGCGGGTGACGCTGCTGCAATTAGGCCTTTGGAGGTGGATGAGAAGCGTATGCAGATCCGCTATTTCGGCGAGCCGCTGCCGTTGTCGTCGACTGAGTTTCGTCTGTTGCAAACCCTCTGCGCGCAGCCGGGCCGCGTCTATTCCCGTGCGCAGTTGATGGAGTCTGCATGGGAGGAGCCCGAGGCGGCGATGGAGCGCACCGTCGATGCCCACGTCAAGAGTTTGCGTTCGAAGCTGCGAGCTATCCGCAATGAGCCGGAGGCGGTTCAGACTCACCGCGGCCTCGGCTATTCGCTGCGCGAGACATGGTGATGCGGGCGCCAGGGTTCACCACCGGTAACCGCATCGCACTGGGGCTCATCGTGCTGTTGGCCGCCGCCTTTTTCTACTTGTTCGATCAGCTTAATGACCGCGTCGAACGCCAGTACCTGGAAGCGGTAGAGGAACCGATGGTCGATGCTGCGCATCTGTTCGCCTCGGTCGCAGAGCAGTCGATCGACGAGGAGGGGGTGATCGATACCGGGCTGTTGCGTGATGCCTTTGGCGCGGCGACGCGGCGCGAGTTCGAGGCATCGGTGTATGATCTGCTCAAGACCCGAGTAGGGATGAATCTCTACGTCACCGACGTCGAGGGGATCGTTTTGTTTGATTCGGATGGCGCTGCTGCTGAGGGCGAAGATTACAGTTGGCGGCGGGATGTCGCGTTCACGCTGCGTGGCGAGTACGGGGCGCGGTCGACTAGGGCCGATGAGGCGAACGCTTCCTCCTCGGTGATGTTCGTCGCCGCGCCGATCTACCACGGGGGGAAAATCATCGGCGTGGCCTCGGTGTCGAAACCCCAGGCGGCCACCGTGACCTTCCGCGACGGGACGAAGAGGCGGATCAACTGGCTGATAGGTTTGGTTCTGGCCGCTTGTCTGCTCGGCGCCGTGTTCATCGTCGCATGGTTCTTGCGTCCGGTGCGGCGGCTGACCGATTACGCGCGGGCGGTGCGACGGGGCGATCGCGTCCCGCCGCCGAAGATCGCCTCCGGTGAGCTACGCACTCTTGGCCGCGCTTTGGAAGAGATGCGTGAGACTTTGGAAGATCGGAAATATGTTGAGAGCTACGTGAGTTCGCTGACGCACGAGATGAAGAGCCCCGTGGCGGGGATTCGCGGTGCGAGTGAATTGCTCGCCGAGGGTGAAATGTCGGTGGAGCAGCGTGAGAAATTTTTGAGTAATATTCAAAACGAAACCGTCCGGCTGCAGAGCATTATCGACCGCTTGCTCGCCCTTTCTGCCCTCGAGGCGCGCAAGTCGATCGACGTGCCGGCACCGGTCGATCTCGGGGAGGTTGTCCGTCGCGTCTGTGACGAACATGGTTCCGTGATCGCGGCGAAGGGACTGCGGCTCGAGATCGAGGTGGCACGGCAGGTGGTCGTCGAAGGCGAGAGTTTCTTGATCGAGATGGCGGTCGCGAACTTGTTGCAGAACGCCATCGATTTCTCGCCTCGGGGTGGTGCTTTGCGCGTTTCGGTCGAGGTGAAGGATGGCGGTCGGCGCGTGTGTTTAATCGTCGATGACGAGGGATCAGGTGTTCCAGAATACGCGAGGGAGCGTATTTTTGAGCGTTTCTATTCCCTGCGACATCCGGATACTGGGCGCAAGAGTTCCGGGCTTGGGCTTTGCTTTGTTCGCGAGGCAGCGGAACTCCACGGCGGGAGCGCCCATCTCGAACCGCGTGAGAGTGGCGGCAGTCGGGCGGTGTTGGAGTTGCCCTGTGCGCTGGGCAGTAGGTGACTCCGATCACCTCGGTTTTCGTTTTGCCGTTCGATTAGAAAATCAGCAGCAAAATTTTTACGCGGCGCGGTTGGCGTGACCCTACCCTTCGGCGTGGGCTTTGATCACTTCGACGAAGGCGGGTAGGAAGCGTTCTGCCTTTTTTTCGCCGACGCCGCGAATTTTTGAGCCGGCTTCGATGCTTCCCGGTTTGAGGCG
>QIKC01000159.1 GCA_003232855.1 Verrucomicrobiales bacterium | reverse complement strand
AGCAACGATATTACCGGCAGGCAGGCGATCGCCGAGAAGCTGCCGCACAGCCGCCTCCTGATCGACGTTGGTCAGCACCAAAATATTCTCCGGAGGCAACACACCCTCCAGCCTCGATATCGTCGACTCTAGCAACGTTTCGCCACCAAACAAATTCAACAACTGTTTCGGCGCCGCCTTGCGCGACAGAGGCCAAAAACGTTCCCCGGTACCACCGGCCAAAATGAGTGCATAACGTGATTTCATATAAACTTTCAAAAACATTTAACTTCCGACCTTCACACTTGAAACTTGAAACTTGAAACTTAAAACTTCTGATCACCACGCGTGCTCCGGTGCCAGTTCGCGAGCGCGTTCGATCGAGATTTCTTCGAGTAGGAAGCGGCGACTGTAGCGACCGTTATTGTGTTCGCGGCAACAAGGGTAGCAGGCGGACTCGCGCCCCAACTTGCGCACCCGCGGCACGACAGTTCCGCAGTGCAGACAGCGGTAGGCGAACTTCCGCCGCACCAGCCGCCGCGCGAGCGGCAGATTGTGGCACCGCTTTTCGCCGGGGATGCCGAGCTCGGCACAGGCGCGGCGCCATTCGGAGCCGTGCGGCTGGATACTGCGCTCGCCAGCCCGCCCGTGGGCGACAAGATGTGCCAGCTCGTGCAGCAGCGTGCGCCGCGGCTCGTCCGGGGCAAAACGCGCCAACCGAGGATTCAGATCAATGCGCGACGCACCATGGTGCGCGAGACCCGCAGTGGTGATCAGGCGAGTATTCCAAAACACATCGATCCGTGCGGCCAGTGATCTAAGCCCTAACGCTGCCACCAGCGAACGACTCTCCGCAGTGAGGTCGCCGTCACGCAGTAGTCCGCGCCGGGGCGGAGCGGTGGTCGGAGCCGGTGGAGCCGTGGTGTCAAACAGCGACAACGGCAGCTCGGCCACCGCGCGCACCTGCCGCCGCGCACGCGGCGCGCGACCGGTCGGCGGCAGTTCAACCAAACCAGACAATTCGAAATCCAACTGGCGTAACTCCGGCATAATCAGTCCCCGTCACGCGCCTCCCCAACGCTCGACGTTCGCCGGTGGGCGGCCTTGTCTTTGATGTCGTGCCCGACCTCCGAAAGAGCCACCAGCGAATCCGCCGCGATGCTCTGCATGATAAAGGCATTGGCACCGATCGTGCTGCGCGCGCCGATCGTCGTCTCGCCACCGAGGATCGTCGCCCCCGGGTAGATAGTCACGCCGTCCTCAACGTTCGGATGGCGCTTATTTCCCTTAATCGGATTGCCCTCGGCGTCCTTGGGAAAGCTGCGCGCGCCCAAAGTGACCCCGTGATAGAGCTTCACATCGCGACCGATCACGCAAGTCTCGCCGACCACCACCCCGGTGCCGTGGTCGATAAAGAAATGCGACCCGATCCGCGCGCCCGGATGAATGTCGATGCCCGTCTTGGAGTGCGCCCACTCCGTCATCATTCGCGGGATCAACGGCAGCCCCTCCCGGTACAAAACGTGCGCCATGCGTTGGATGGCGATCGCCTCCAGACAGGGATAGGCGAGAATAATTTCCTCAAAACTCTTCGCCGCAGGATCGCCATCATACGCCGCCTCGACATCGGTGCGCAGCAGGCGGCGCAACTCCGGGAGCTGCAGCAGAAACTCGCAAATCAGCTTTTGCGCGACCTCGGGGTGCTCGCCGCCCTCTCCCTTCAGACGCAAACTGCGCACCATTTCCTTCTTCAACGCGGCGATCACCTCGACCACCCGCCGGGTCGTGCGCGCATCGAGCTCACCCGAAGCCACCGCCTCATCATCGAGAAAACCCGGGAAAATCAGCCGCAGCAGGTCGCCACACACCGCACCAATCGCCGCCTTCGAGGGCAAGTTCGAGCAATCGATGTGGTTGATCCCACCGACGTCTCTATAGGAGTCGAGCAATTTGTCGACAATCTCGCGCACTTCACAATCCATCTCAGCCCCCTCAATGAAGCGACTGTTGCCACTGCTGCCAAGCAAAATCCGTAAGAATTACATATATTCTGGAAAACTTAACCTTTTTCCCCATTTTGCGGTGCTGGCGCCCGCTCCCGCAGAAGGCGACGCGCAGTGGCCGCGCCCCGGTCTCTCGGCGGATACCAGTCGCCAGGGCGAGTCGGAGGAATGGGAGGAATGGGAATCAGGGGAAGAATGCCGGTCATGATTCCCATTCCTCCCATTCTTCTCATCTGGATCTGCGTTTTCTACTTCATGGGGACAAGCCCCTTGAAGGATTCGGGACACAGAAATGGCACCGACGAACGCCTTAATGTTGACGCCGATGGGACGCCGCCGCGTCTAAACGCCGGCGACCTCGTCGTCCGGTTCAGCCTCTGGTTCGGCTTCTTCCGCCTCCTCCGGTTCCGGCTCGGCCTCGGGAGCCTCCGGGACGGGATCGCCGTCCGCTGGAACCGCCTCGCTCTTCTTCATCTTGGCGATCTTCGCATTCAAGACATCAATCTCCTTCTCCGATTCCGCAAGTCGGACGCCCAGCCGCGCCGCCTCCGCCTCCGCAGCCACCCGTTTTGCCGTGCTCGCACCGAGCTCGGCCACCGCCGTCTTGGTCGCCTGCGCGTGACGTTTCTTTTCGACGCTCATCGCCGCCTGCAGATCCTCAACCCGCTTCTCCGCCGCCGCTTTCGCCGCCGCCAACTTCTCGCGCTCCTTGCCCTCGGCGGATCTCTTGGCCTCGGCCGCGGCCAACTCCCGTTGCGTTGTTTTGAACTTCTCTCCCAACGCCCCCATCGCCGCCGCATGCTTCGCGGCCTCCTGCTCGACCTTCGTGCGCAGCGCATCCCGCTGCGAAGTCAGCTCCTCGCCGACCGCCTTGGTCGCCTGCAGCTGACGCCCCGATTCGGCCACTTGGGTACGCTCACCCTGCAACGCGGTGGCCAGCCCGGCACTCTCCGCCCGCAGCCCCTTCCTGTCCTTCTTGAGCTTTCCAATCTGAACGCTCAGCCGGTTGGCCTCCTTATTTTTTTCCGCAGCGAAAAACAGCACGACCAACAGCAACACCAGCGCGCCAGCCAGCGCCAGCAACGGAGAAAGCGCCGACTTCGGAGCCCGATCCACGCCCTCTTGCCAAGTCGGCATGCGCTCGTCGTCCCCCTCCTGCGGTGCCACTTTTGCGGCTCTGCGATCAAACGCTTCCCCAGTCATCCAAAGCGTGAACGCCCGCGACTCCGCAGGTCGAGAAACATCGGCGAATACCGCCTCCGGCAATGGCGACACCCCGGACGAATCGCTCGCGTCAGCATCAGTCACCTCTTCAGGGGCGAGCGCGCAGTCCCCTCCCCGCGTCCAAATCGTAAACGCCCGCGAAGGGATACTCGGGATCGCCATCACGCCACCCTCTGCCGCCACCTCGCCGCTGCACTTCTCCAAATCCGTGCCACCCGCGACGCCTCGCGTCCAGATGGTGAATGGCTCGCTGCGCCCCAAACGAATTTTCTCCGGCGCCCCGGAGCCAGACGACCCGTTACCCTCCGGCGATCGCTCAGTCCATATCCGCGCGAACCAGCCACCTTGGGGGCGGCTGATCGCCTTCTTTCCTTTTGTTCGTTCGTCGCCGATGGGTGTCGCCATTGTCAGTCGTTCTTTATTGCTTCTGGGGAGAAGCGTGAAAACTAACACGACCACGGCGAAAGTGGAAGGAGAAGAATGGCGAGAACCACCAGAAATCGCAAAAACCCTCCCCCAAAGAGCAAAAAATCCTGTCATTCCCGCCGAATTTGCCTAAGTAGCCTAACGCCGCACCCGCGCCCACCATGCTGCTCGTCATCGACAACTACGACTCCTTCACCTACAACCTCGTGCAGTACTTCGGCGAACTCGGGGCGAGCATGGAGATCCACCGCAACGACGCCCTCACCCTCGACGCGATCCGCGCCCTCGCCCCTTCGAAAATCTGCATCTCGCCAGGCCCCTGCACCCCGAACGACGCCGGCATCAGCTGCGACGTGGTGCGCGAGTTCGGCCCGTCCATCCCGCTCCTCGGCGTCTGCCTCGGCCACCAATCGATCGGTCAAGTCTTCGGCGGCGAAGTAGTGCGCGCGGAAAAACTCATGCACGGCAAAACCTCCATGGTCAGCCACGACGGGCGCGGCGTGTTCAAAGACATCCCCAGCCCCTTCGAGGCCACCCGCTACCACTCGCTGATCCTGCGCCGCGACTCACTCCCCGACTGCCTAGAAATCACCGCCGAAGCAGAGACCGAAGAACGCGAAATCATGGGCGTTCGCCACCGGCAATACCCGATCCATGGCGTGCAGTTCCATCCCGAATCCATCCTCACCGGCGAGGGCAAAAAACTGCTGAAAAACTTCTTAGAAATATAACATCACCCCACCTCTCCCCACCATGCCCCGTTTACCCCGCTATCGCCCCGAAGGAAAACTCACCATCTACCAATGCCGCCTCGGGCGCATCGATGATTCGTATTCCCCTCTCACTACCACAGAAAAGAGACACCTCCTCGAGCTGCTCGATGAGGCGACCCTCTTCTACGGCTTCGAACTCCTCGCCTACGCGATCACCGCCCGCGAGGTCGAATGCGTCTTGCGCTCCCCGCGCAAAAAGGCCACCAAAAAAGGAGCGATCGAACGCATCGCCGCCTACCACGGAGCTGCAGCGGCAGACCGGATCGCCGCAGGCGCCACGGACAAGATCAGCCTAACCCGCCTCAGTTGCGCGATGTCCAACTACGGAGATCTCTCGATGTTGATCAAACGGGTGAAGAGCGCCTTCTCCAGATACTATAACCAACGCCACCCCCGCCCTCGCCCCGCCCCTCCCCTCTGGCACGACCGCTATCAGACGGACGTTGTACAAAACACACCGAGCATCATTCTCGCAGCCTGCGCAGAAGTCGAACTCCTCCCCGGCCTGAAAAACGACCGCCGCCATCCAGAAACAAACCCTTTCACCAGTTTCGGTGCAGCCACCGCCGGAGACAAAAAAATGCGCGCATCAATCCGCCAACTGACCGGCAAACCGCAATGGCCCTCAGCCGCAGCCGCCTACCGAAAACAAATCGAATCCACCCCACCGCCCCCACGCGGATCGGGGATCCACGGGCGCAAAGGCACCATCGGCAAGCTCTCCCTCGATGCCATGGTGGCCAGCCCTAACAACAGGCGAAACAAGAACGCCGGCCGCCCCCACGCCGACCTCCTCCGCGCAACTACCGCCCACCTGAAAAGCCTACGCGCCTTCTTCAAACGCTTCGGTCATACCCGCGTCCCTCCCGGGTGGAGCAAGAATCCAACACTTGCCTCGTGGGTCAAAGCCCGCCGCACCCTCCATCGACAAGGAAAACTCTCCGCCGAACAAATTGCCGATTTCGACGCACTCGGATTCGAATGGCAACTCCGCAGACCCCACTACTCCCAGGAAAACGAACTGCGCCCCGACCTCTACCGCGCCGACGCCATATGGCTCGATCAGCTCGAAGCACTGCGCAAATTCATCGCACGCCACGGCCACACCCGTGTCCCCATGGACGCGGATCAC
>QIKC01000310.1 GCA_003232855.1 Verrucomicrobiales bacterium | reverse complement strand
ATATTTTGGTCGATCCGAACTGGGCGAACTGGCTGGGGATCGTCAAGCGGGTGCGGCATCCGGGGGTGCGGATCGAGGATCTGCCGCCGATTGATCTGGTGTTGGTCACTCATGCTCACTATGACCACCTGCACATGGGAAGCTTGCGGCAGATCGCTGCGGGGCAACCGATCGTGGTGCCCAACGGTGTCGGTTCGATCGTGCGGCGGCGCGGGTTTGGCGAGGTGGTGGAGCTGGATTGCTGGGATACGGTGGAGATCGACGGTATGGAGATTACCCTGACTCCGGCGCGGCACTGGGGCGCGCGTAACATTCACGATACGCATCGCGAGTTTGGTGGCTTTGTGATGCGCTCGGGCGGGCGCTCGATTTTTCACTGTGGGGACAGCGCGCTTTTCGACGGGTTTGGGGAAATCGGTGAGCGATTTCCCGACCTCGATGTGGCGCTGATGCCGATCGGTGCCTACGGATCGCCGAGCGGTCGCGAGGTTCACATGGATCCGGAGCAGGCGCTGGAGGCCTTCGCTCGGGTCGGGGCGCGGCGTATGGTGCCGATGCACTATGCGACTTTCCCGTTGGGAACCGAACCGATGGATGAGCCGCTGCGTCGCTTGCATGCGGCGGCGGCGGAGAGGGGGCTGAGCCATCAGCTCGACGTGTTGAGTGAGGGGCACCATCTGAGTTTCTGAACGCGGAGGTGGCGGTCGGAATTTGCGGGGGTGGACAAGGCGGCGGCGGCGGGTGATAATGGCGGTTCTATGATTATCCGTTTCCCGAGACGACAGCGCGCCTTCGTGATGGCGCTGGCGAGCGCCGCATCTCTCGCGATGGCGGCTGGGGTATTCGCGCAGTCGGGCTATGTCGAACCGGTGGTCACTACGCCTCTTTTCGCTGGCGAGGAGATCGAGATTTTGGAGGTCGATCGCGATAAGTTGGCATCGAGTATCGCCGCTTTTGTGGTCAACCAAATCAAGCCTGGGGATAACGCCCGCAAATTGAAAAATGCGCGGCGTCTCATCGGCTTGGCTCTCCACTTGAATCCGCGTAATCGCATCGCCGTGGTCGCGAACTATCAATTCAAACGCGGCGTGATACCGAAGAAGATCGAGGCTGAGTACAGCCCGGCGACATTGGCGGAAGTGCTGCAGGCGCGGGCTGATACCCTGATGCTCCGCGGCGGAGATCTTAATCTATTGCTCGCCGGGTACATGCTCGCCGCTGCCGTTGAGATCGATTTGACTAACGAGACGGCGGTTTACAAATTGGAGATGTACCGGAAGGACGTTGCTGAGATTGATTGGACGCCGGTGATTGGTCGCTGAGCTTTAGATCCTACGGAACGTGCCCTCGATCTCCAATAGTAATTCTTTGCGACAAATATCCGCTTGCAGGAAACGGGTGGCGGCGATGCCGGCTTCGCCAACGATTTGGCGAAAGCGTTCGCGAACGGCGCCGAGGTCGTCGGCGTGGCGGAGGTAGATGCTGAACTGGCGGTCGAGCGCGGCGCTGCCCTCTAGGGCGTCGGCGTATCCCATTTGTGCGAGCACGATGCGGACGTTGTCGATGGTGGTGTCGAATTGCTCGCCGAGGGTGTTGCCGTCGATGCTGCGATGGCCTTTGATGCTGGAGGTGCCGGAGAGGAAGGCGCAGGGGCTGCCGTCGATGATGCCGTGGGAGCCGCGGCTGAAGCTGGGTGATTTCGGCCCGTGTTCGATGGGGTAGCGGAAGGCGGGCGTCTGTTCGGGATTTTCGACGTGCTGCATGCCGGGGGCTCCGGCGATGAAGGCGATGGCGAGTTGGTCATCGTCGGTGCCGATCGCCGAGGCGGGCGACATGTGTGAGGTGCAGGACGTGCCGAAGCGCTCCTCGAAGGCGCGGTGGCGACCGATGTTGAAGGAGCGGTAGTTTTCGAGCACGCCGCTACGGCTATTGATGTGGGGCACGTAGTTCCAGACGCGATGGATTTGTCGTCCGTCTAGGTGTTCGAGCAAAGCGCGATAGAGCTGGAAGGTGGGGTTTTCGAGCGAGCCGGAAACCTCGACGGATACCACGCCCGCCATGTTTTCGCCGCAGGTGCCGAGCAAAAATTCGCCCGCTCGCGAAACGGTGCAGCCTGCGAGCAAGGGGGTCAAAGTGGGGCCGGCCAGCAGTGGCACCTTGATTCGCAGCCCATGTGTTCGCGCAACTGATCGGCATTCTGAGCGTTTGGCGCCGAATTCGATGCTTAGGGATTGCGTTGCTGTGGCGACCTGCATTTGGGGGATGAGCGCCATTCTGGCGGGGGCAGGGGGAGATGTCAAATGCCCACAGCCGCCGCGTAATTTTGCTCGCATTTATCCACAGCTGGCGGCAAGATTCCCAGCTTAGATTTTTCTCCGTTTCAGATGATGCCTAATTGCCCGGAGTGCCCCACGCTATGACGCGCTGTCGCGCACTGTTGCTGGCTGGCGCTACGCTGGGGCTGGTGGTGTTCGCCATCAGCCGCCTGTCGTTCAACGTCGAGCCGCTGGATTTGCTTCCGGACGATCTGCAGGAGGTGAGGGGATTGCGGGTGTTGATGGAGCATTTCGTCGGCGATGGCGAAATGCTGATCACTCTCGAATCGGAATCTGCTGACGCGGAATTGTTAGAGGTAACGGCGGCTTCACTGGCGGAGTGGCTCGAATCCCGGGGCGGGTTGGTGGAGGGGGTCGAGTGGCGTCCATTTTGGCAGGAGGACGCGGGCGCGGCAGTGGAGATTCCGGCTTACCTGTGGTTTAATGGCGAGGCGGGTGCGCTGCGAGATCTCGCCACGCGCCTGGCGGAGGGGGAGAGCGAGGCGGCGATCGGGGCGGCGATGGAGGAACTCGCATTCGGCATCGATGGTTTGGAGTTGGCGCAGGCTGCTTACGATCCGTTTGGTTTGTTGCGCCCGCCTGCTGTGGGCGCCGACGGATTTGGCGAAGGTGACAGATTCGTGTCGGAGGATGGTTTGTTTCGCGTGCTCTACGTGGCGCCGGTGGCTGCGGGGATGGGCTACAACGAGGCTGCGGCGTGGATCGGGCGGCTGCGCTCGGCGGTGGGGGAGTGGCGGCAGCAGGAGACGGCGGTCGTTGATTTGGTCGTGGGTTACACTGGCGAGCCGGTCTTCGCCGCTGAGATCGGCGGTGGCATCCAGCGCGACATGACCGCTTCTTTGATCGCCGCAGCCGTCTTGATCCACCTGCTGTTTTGGTTGCTGCACCGGCGCGTCGTGCCGCTGGTGGCGATCTTGCTCTGCTTGGTGATCTGCCTTTGTGCGACCGTGGTATTGGGATCTTTTATGGTCGGCGAGCTGAGCGTGATGAGTGTTGGTTTCGCGGCGATCCTGGTGGGGTTGGTGGTGGATTACGGAGTGATTCTTTATCAAGAAGCGCGGGTCGGGTCGGGGAGTTTTGTCGCGTTGCGGAGGGCGGTCGGGCCGGGTGTGCTGTGGGCGGCGGCGACGACGGTGGCGGTTTTTGCATCGCTGGGTTTGAGCAGCTTGCCAGGAATTCGGGAACTCGGGTTGCTCGTCGCGCTCGGGCTGTCGATCGGGGCAGTGGTCATGTTATGGGGGTTCGGGCCACTAGCGGCTAAGCTGGGGCGCAAGAACCCGATGCCGACTGCGGATGTCGGCGGCGCGAGGGGGCGGGGGCGGATGCCGATCGGGTTGTCGGTGTTCCTCGTCGGTAGCGCCTTCGGGGTGTTAGCGATTTTGGGAGTTCCTAGCCTGGATCCCGGGTTTGACGTTCTGCGCCCGCCGCCCGGCGCTGCCGATGCGACTTTCGCGAGGATGGGGCAACGACTCGCCACCGGCGGGCCGGAGGCTCTGCCGCTGGTGATCGTTGCGCCCGATTTCGAGGTGCTCGTCGAGCGCAGCGATGAGGCCGACGTAATCGTTACGGATTTGTTAGAGTCCGGGGCGCTTTCGGCAGCGACTTTTCTGCCGCAGCTCGTGCCATCGGCACGGCGTCAGGGGGCGAACGCGGAACGGGTCGAAACATTGCTGCGGGAGGAGGCGAGGCTGGTTCGTGAGTTGGGTGAGAGCTTCGAGTCGGAGGCAGTGGATTTGCTTCAAGGGGTGTTCGGCGCATGGCGCGGAATGCTGGCCAGTGAACGCCGACCGGTGCGGCCGCTCGGGGCGGCGGCGGCTGAGGAGTTCGCGCGGGCGGTTAGCGAGGGCGGGGAAAGCGTGGCGGCGCTGGGTCTGCTGCGGATCGCCGAGGGACGTGCCACGCAAGTGCGGGCGGCGTTTGCCGCGACCGCAGGCGTCTACCTGGCGGATTGGGGGGCGCTCGGATCCGCGGTGGAACCGTTAGTGCTGCGCGATCTGCGGGTGGTGTTCCTGCCGGTGCTGTGCGGATTGATGGTAATGTTAGCGATCGTGTTTCGCAACCGGCGCGATATTGTTTTGGCCTATGGAGTATTTGTGGTGGCCGCTGTGTCGTTGATGGCGGCGATGCGATTGGCGGGGTGGGGTTGGAACCTTTTGAACGTGTGTGCTTTCCCGCTGCTGCTCGGCACGGGGATTGATTACACGATCCACATGATCGCCGCGCTGCGCCGCCATGACGGAGCGGCGGCTGCGGTGTGGAGGGGGACAGGTCGCGCGTTGGTGTTCTGTGGGGTGTCCACGGCGATCGGTTTTGGCTCGCTCGCCTTCGCCAATAACGCCGGGCTGGCCAGCCTCGGGAAGGTTTGTGCGTTGGGCATCGTCATCACCATGATCGTCGCCGTCTTCCTGCTGCCGGCGTGGTGGCGACTGCTGGCACGCCGCTCCCGTCGAGGCGTTTAAGCATGATGTTCGCCAGACAAAACCCGTGCGCTAGGTCGCTCTTCCCTTTGAAACCAGTCTTTGGGCTATGCCTTTCAGACCACGCGGAATTATGACAAAAATGAAATCCCCCTTCTCTCCATCGGTAATTTTTATTAGTATTTGCGCCGCTTTGTTGGCCAGCTCTTTCGCCGGGTCGGTCGATGTGCTTAAGGAACGCGAGAGCAAGGTCAAGGCGCTGGTGGAGAAGGTGATGCCCGCAGTGGTCGCCATCATCGGTGTCGATCAGCCGGCCACTGGCAGCGGCGTGGTGATCAGCGAGGACGGTTTGATCATGACGGCGGGACACGTCACCGACGCGGCCGGCCATGATTTGAGGATTATTTTTCCCGACGGTCGCAGTGTGAAGGGGCGCTCGCTGGGCGCTAATCGCTCACGCGATGCGGGGCTGGCGATGATCGTCGAGGAGGGCAAGTGGCCGCATGTGGAGATCGGCGATTCGGAGAAAGTCGAACTCGGTGATTGGGTGGTGGCGATGGGGCACCCCGGCGGTTACGACCTGAATCGCACGCCGCCGGTGAGGCTCGGGCGGATTATTAGTAAGGGGCGTGGCGGCATGTTTGGATCCGACTGTACGCTCGTCGGTGGTGATTCTGGCGGGCCGATGTTTAATCTCGACGGCGAGGTGATCGGTATTCACTCGTCGATCGGCGGCAGCCTGGCGGAGAATCGGCACGTGCCGTCGGCGGTGTTTCAGGGCGATTGGGAGCG
>QIKC01000077.1 GCA_003232855.1 Verrucomicrobiales bacterium | reverse complement strand
TCGGAGGCCTCTGCTCGGCGGGCGGCGAAGATTTTGGCGGCGACTGCAGAGAATGCGCGGGTGGCGGGTGATCAATCGGTTGTCTCGGCGGCGAGCAAGGAGGAGGCGATCGAGTTGCTGACGGAAGGTGTCGCAGGGGAGGGAGCGTTCGGGGACTTCGAATACAAGGTCAGCCTTAGCGAGCGACGGCAGAAGAAGGTATTGCGCTACCTGAATTTCGAGGACGGAAACCTCATCTATCACGGTGATTCCGACATCGATTGAGCGCCGCCCGCCAATCTGAGCGAAGGTCTAGTGGTCGGACAAGCCTAAAGTGTCGGATTGAAATCAAACCGCAGATTACGCGGATTAACACCGATTTATTGGAGGCTTTTGCCGCCTTTTTTTTCAAATTCGCGTTCATCTGAGTAATCTGCGGTTTCCTTCTCCGCAACCCGACAGCTTAGATTTGGCGAAGCACTAGCGGCGGAGTAACGGTAGGAGCTCGATTGAAAGCTCCGCATTATCCAAAAGGGTGCGGAATGTGCGCTCTAGGGGGTGGTTGGGGAAATACTTGAAAATCTCTGGGACGGGATCAACTTGCCGGAGGCCGTTGATCGGTCGTTCCCCCTCCTCGCCATGGCATTACCGGATTACTTCTATTTCGTCTTCGCCATCTGTTTGTTGGTGTCTTTTTGTGTCATCGTGTTTTACGCAAAGCGGCATCCCATCCCGCATTTTCGTCCGAAGAAGAGCGATGTCGGCCTTGTTTCGTTCCTGCTTCTGTTCGTTTCCGGTGCGGTGGCGTTTATAACCACGGGCGCTCTCGATGTGGATTTTGACAAGGAGAAGCTGGAGAAGAAGATGAAAGAGTCGCAAAATAAGGTGCAGAGTGATGGCGATAGCGGCGAGGCAGTTGGCGGCGGGGCAGCTGCGGGCGCCACCGGCGGATCTTCCAATTCCAATATTCCAGACGACGTGCCCGATGAGGTCAGGTCGGCTTTCGAGGGGAAATAGCGCCGCCTGGTGGCGGCTATTTCGTGCGTTTTTTGAAAAACGCGTGCAGGGCTGGGGCGAGCGAGGCGTCGGGATCGGTGCTGAGTTTGATCTTATCGACACCGGCGCGGCGCAGGGTGGCATCTAGCGATTCGTCCCAGGCGTGCTGCCGCTGGCGGTAGAGTTCGCGGGTTGCAGGGTTGGAGGTGTCGACCACGCGGCGGGCACCGGTTTCGGGGTCGAGGAGGCGAACGCGGCCGGCCATCGGCAACTGCGTTTCGGCGGGATCGGCGATCTGCACGGCGACCACGTCGTGTTTTTTTCTGGCGACTTCGAGCGAGCGGCTGAAATCATCGCAAAGGAAATCGGAGACGAGTAGCACCAAGGCATGGCGGTGATGTCGGTCGAGAAGGAGATCGAGGGCGGCCGAAGGATTGCTGCCGGGGGTCGCGGGCTGCCTGAACAGGATCTCGCGCAGTAAGCGCAGGGTATGGGCGCTGCCCTTGCGCGGCGGAACGAAGAGTTCGACGCCTTCCCCGAACAGTACGAGGCCGACCTTGTCACCGTTCTGGACGGCGCTGAAAGCGAATACGGCGGCGGCGTTGGCGGCGACGCGTCGCTTGCTGTGGCGCAGGCTGCCGTAGTTCCCCGAGGCGCTGATATCGATAGCCAGATAGACCGTCAGTTCCCGTTCTTCGACAAATTGCTTCACGTGCGGAACGCCGGTGCGGGCGGTGGTGTTCCAGTCGATCGAGCGGATTTCGTCGCCGTGAGCATACTCGCGCAAGTCGTGGAAATCGATTCCCTGACCTTTGAAGGAGCTTTGGTAATCGCCGCCGAATTCTTCGCGCACCATGCCGCGGGCGCGGATTTCGATTTTGCGCACTTCGGCGAGAACTTCAGCGAGGCTGTCCATGGTCTCGAGCGCGGGTTAGGGCACTGGGACGGAGCGGAGGATGGTCTCGACGATGGCGTCGGAATCGACGTTCTCTGCCTCTGCCTCGTAGGTCACCAGCACCCGGTGGCGCAGTACGTCGGGGGCGATCGATTTGACGTCGGAGGGAACGACGTAGCCCCGACCGGCTAGGAAAGCTGTGGAGCGCGCCGCCAAGGCCAAGTTGATGGTGGCGCGGGGCGAGGCGCCGCAACGGATGAGCGGGGCGAGGTCGGCGGCGGGTTCACGGGTGGCGAAAACTAACGAAACGATGTAGTCCTTAATACTGTCGTCGATGTAGATCCCGTCGGCTGTGGCACGCGCGGCGGCGACCGTCTCGCGGTCAGTGACTTGGCGGGTCTGCGGCTTGGCCGCCGAGGTGGCCATCAGGTCGAGGATGGATCGTTCCTCGCTACGGCTCGGATAGTCGACCGACACCTTGAGCAGGAAGCGGTCGAGTTGTGCTTCGGGAAGTTGGTAGGTTCCCTCTTGGTCGAGCGGGTTCTGGGTGGCCATCACCAGGAAGGGGTCGGGCAGCGGGTAGGTCTGATCGCCGATGGTTACCTGCCGTTCCTGCATCGCCTCCAGCAGCGCGCTTTGCACCTTGGCCGGGGCGCGGTTGATCTCGTCTGCCAACACGAGGTTGGCGAAGATGGGGCCGAGTTTGGGCGAGAACTCACCGTCCTGCGGGTTGTAGATCAAGGTGCCGATGACGTCGGCGGGGAGGAGGTCAGGGGTGAACTGGAGGCGGCGAAAATCGGCGTCGAGGCATCCGGCCAGAGCGTTGACGGTGAGCGTCTTGGCGAGTCCCGGCACGCCTTCGAGCAGCAGGTGGCCGCCAGTCAGAATGCCGATCAGCATGCGATCGACCAGGGCGTCTTGCCCGACTAAGACGCGCGCCATCTCCTCGCGCAGCGGCGCGACCCAGGTGCTGGCCTGTTGGACTTTTTCGGTGATCTCGTTGGTGTCGATTGGCATCAGATAGTAGGACGGGTTACACGGGATGGCGTCAAGCGCTCGCCATTTTGTCTGGCGGCGGTGCGTCTCCATGAAACCCCGGCTTGATCAGATATCAAGGTAGAGAAACGCGGGGTAGGGGAGATGGGACGGCAACACGGTGGTTTTGCTGCTGTCGGTCGCTCCTTTGGAGCCGAGCCGAATTTAGAGTAATTGTTAGGTCTCGAATTATGATGCGTAAGCTCAGGGCAGTAACTCCCTCTCGTCCTGCCTGAGAAGGCGATGGGATCGATGCGATGCGTAGATGAGTAGTGCGGCGATCGCTTCAAATGGCTTGAGAAAAATGTATGCCAAATCCGCTACGAACTTTGATTTGATTCGAGCCGCCAGTTGCGGGCCAAACCGATTGTAAAAACATCGGAAGGATCGGTGGGTGCGGGGAGATTTAGATGCCCAGAGTCTCTCGAATTGCCAAAAAGTTCGCAGTTGTCGATTCGCGACCCGCGACGCACCGTGTCGCTTGATTGTTGCGAAAGGTCCCACGAGTGATTCGTGTCCACGAAGCGCTGCGGTCACTACAAAGCAGTCTGGAGGTTCTTCCGGTAGCGAGAGGTAGTGTTTTTTACTCCCTAATACACCGATTATCCAGAACGGCGCAGAGAGGAGGATGGTGATCAAATAGTCTATTGGACTGGGGCGAGATGCCGAGATGGCACGGATGGATAGCGCCGAATACCAAACCGCCACCCAAAATGGGACGATGAGCCATAGTGACCCCTCATCTTTCAGGTCATGGATAACCAACCCAATGATGAAGCAAATGCCGCTGACCGAAGCGCCGACAAAGATGCCGAGATCGACCCAGGCGCGCCGTTTGGAATCCGGCTTTAGAATCTGAGCAACGTAGAATGCGGCACATGCCCAGAGCACCAACGGGGTGAGCGCGATTTTTCCACTATGGAAACAGTCGAGCCAACCGTGATCGCATTCCCCCTTCCAGCTCGGTGTAAGAAGCATGCTTAGCACGAAGATGTACAGGGGGATCAGGATTCCAGTTGCAACAAGCGCTAGAGATAGGAAAAAACGCCGCCAAGAAAAGGAGCGTTTCCGCAATTTTGAGCGAAGTGCGGGAGGGATTGATAGCCCTATGAGGATCAGGGCGATAACTAACAAGAACAAGGTCATGAGCAAGGGCAGATCGCTTTTTGGCAACGTCATAGCCCGCCCGCTTGGATTGACGGTTGTGCCACTTGCTCAGGCTGGTGCCGGAGGCGGGGCGGCGCTGTCTTCGAGGACGACATTGGGGCGGATTTTTTGTTCCCAGATGTAGCGACGGAACAGAACTTTCACGGCGGCGGTGAGTGGTACCGCCAGCAGTGCGCCGAGGATGCCACCGATTAGTAGCGACCAAAACAGCACCGAGAAGATCACTGTTAGGGGATGCAGACCGACCGTTTTTCCGACGATTTTCGGCTGGATGAAGATTCCGTCCACTTGCTGCACGACGATGAATACCAGAGCCACGGCGAGCGGGTACATCAAGGGGTTGGCGGAGTCGTGGGACTGTGCTGCGGCGATTAATACGGCGGGAACTGCGGTGAGGATGAATCCGACGAAGGGGATCACCCCGAGCACTGCCAGACCGAGCCCGATCACCACCGCGTAGTCCAGCCCCATCATCATGAGGATGATGCCGGTGACGACGCCGTCGATGATGCTGACTAGCACTTGCCCACGGAAGTAGGCGATGAGGTAGCCGTTGACTTCGGAGACGACGCTGACCACCTCGTCCTTTAGCCACGAATTGCGCAGGGGGACGTAGTTTGCCCAGCCGCTGCGGATGCTGGACGAGTCTTTGAGAAAGAAGAAGAGATAGACCGGTACCAGGAAGAAGCCGACGATGTAGCCGATGGCTCCGAAGAAGCCGCTGGCGGCGGAGCTGACATACTTGAGTGCCGCTTGGCCGGTCTCTGGGCTGCGTAGCCATTTGATGAATTCTGCCCAAGTGTGGCTGGTCGCGGCTGGTGGGTCGGTGCCACTGGTCGCCACCTGATCTACGGCGGGCGGTGGGGATTTTTCCGCTGTCGGCTTCGTTTCATCGCTCGCCGTTTCATCGCTGGTGTCCGGCGGGGTGGCTTTTCTGCCGATGCCGAACTGGCGCTCGACCGAGAGAGCCCAGTGGTTGATGCCGGAGATGATCTCTGCGCGTTGGTCGAAAATTTCGCCGAGCTGGCGAGTCGCCGGGAAGAACACCGAGATGCCGAGGAATGCGATCGCCGAGACGGCGAGAAAGAACACGACGCCGATGGCCTGCAGGCGGCTGAGGTCGCGGTTGAAGAAGCGTTTCGAGCGGGTCCACCGCACTACGGGGTCGAGCAGGTAGGCGAGGATGCCGGCCAAGGCCAGCGGCACGAGCACCGGTTGGAGGAAGCCGAGGGTGTTGCCCAAGACGACGATGAGCCCCACTGCCAGCAGGGCGACGACCGACAGGGAGACCCCGGTGATCGCTCTCCATAGGACGCGCTTTTGGAAGGTCGAAGGCACTGGCTTACGCCGCTTTTTGGCGCTGTCGTTTTTTGGTTTGTCTTCTGGCTCGTCCATCGTGTCCTCTACGGGAAATTCTAACTTAGCGACGCTTTGGCCAATGTGAAATCGAAATTCTAGCCACCTGCTGCGACGCGGATGATCTCGA
>QIKC01000296.1 GCA_003232855.1 Verrucomicrobiales bacterium | reverse complement strand
TGGCGAGATCGGTGGTGAAGGTGTGAAAGCTGAAGTCGATGACTGCATCGCACGCTGCGATCGCCTCCTCCAGTGAGTCGCCGACATCGATCTGCGCGGCGATGCTTACGTCGGGGTCGGCTTCACAGCAGGCGGCGACTGCCTGCCCCATGCGCCCTTTGCAGCCGGTGATGAGAATGTTTAGCGGCATCGTTTAGATTAGCTTGAGGTCGGAGAGGAGCGCCTTCAGTCCGGCGCGTTTTTCGTCGCTGAGGGCGACCAGCGGCAGCCGGATTTGGGCGTCGATCATTCCGGCTAGTGCCATCGCTTCTTTGATCGGCACTGGGTTGGTATCGAGTTGAAGCAGCCCCGCGAAGAGTTTGCCGCAGTCGGCGTTGATGGAATCGGCTAGTGTTCGGTCGCCGCTGGCCATCGCTTTGACCAAGCTGGCCAACTGTTCTGGGATGAGGTTGGATGCGACGCTGACGACACCGACTGCGCCGTGCTCCATGAAGCTGAGGGCGAGGGCGTCATCGCCGCTGAGCACCTCGTAGGAATCGGGCAGCGCGGCGCGGATTTCGGCGACGCGGGTGACATCTCCGCCGGCCTCTTTCATCGCCTTAATGTTAGGGCAGGCTTCGTGTAAGCGCGCCTGAGTATCGACGCTGATTTCGATCACCGAACGCCCGGGGATGCTGTAGAGCATCAGGGGTAGGGCGGTGGATTCGGCGATCGCCTTGTAGTGTTGGAAGAGTCCTTCCTGCGAGGGCTTGTTGTAGTAGGGGCAAACCAGAAGGGCGGCGTCCGCGCCCGCGCGCTCGGCGGCTTGGGTCATGGCGATGGCCTCGCGGGTGGAGTTCGAACCGGTGCCGGCGATGACCAGAGCGCGACCGGCGTTGGCGTCGATGGTTACCTCGATTACTCGTCGGTGCTCGTCCGGCGACAGGGTGGGGGATTCTCCGGTGGTGCCGCAGGGGACGAGCCCGGAGATGCCGCCATCGATCTGGCGATCGATCAGCGCGCGGAACGCGGGTTCGTCGAATTCGCGGTCGCGAAACGGGGTGACTAGTGCGGTATGGGCTCCTTCAAACATTAATTTCTCCTTCAAAAACAAATTCGGCCGGGCCGGTGAGTGTGACGTTGCGGTAGGTGTCTCCATCGCGTTGCCAGCCGACGGTCAAAGTCGCGCCGCCGCGCACGCGCACGCCGATGGGCGGGGTGGCGCCGGTGAGCTGGTTATGGACGATCGCGTTGGCCACGACTCCGGTGCCGCACGCGAGTGTTTCGCCCTCGACCCCGCGCTCGTAGGTGCGGATGGCGATGGTTCCGGCTCCGGCGACGAGTTGAAAATTCACGTTGGTTCCATCTGGTTGGAAGTGCTCGTGATGGCGCAGCGCGGCGCCGGTGCCGATGATGTCGATGGCATCGATATCATCGACGATGACGATCGCGTGCGGCACGCCGGTGTTGACCGAGTGGACGGTGTGGCGTTGGCCATCGACATCCAAAGTGGTGCCGATCTTCAGACCGAAAGGTTCGCTGAGGGTGATCTCGACATCGTCCCCCACAAAGCGCGCGCCGACGGTGCCGGCGATGGTCTCGAAGGTTAGCGGCTCCAACCCGCGCTCGGTGATCCGGTCGGCGAAGCGGGCGAAGCAGCGCGCGCCGTTGCCGCACATTTCTGCCTCGCCTCCGTCGGCGTTGTAATAGCGCATACGAAAATCCGCCCCGTTCTGCGCGGGTTCGATCGCCAATAGCCCGTCGGCGCCGACACCGAGGTGGCGGTCGCAGATTTGGGCGATCTGTGCGCCGCTGAGCGAGGTCGCCAGATCGCGGTTGTCCAGCACGACAAAGTCGTTACCGGCACCATTCATTTTGCTGAATTTCGGCATCGGGATGCGGTACTAAACCGGCTTCACGGCGGCCACAAGCGGTTTCACGAATTCGAACACGCGATCTTCCAGGTCGTCGGCCTCGCCGTGTTCGGCAATGACGTTGACGATGGCGCTGCCGACGACGGCTCCATCGGCCATCGCCGCGATCTGTGCCGCCTGCTCGGGGGTGGAAATTCCGAAGCCGACCACCACCGGCAGATCGGTGGCATCCTTGATCTTGTTCAATTGATCGCCGATCCCAGTGGCCAGTTCGGTGCGCTGGCCGGTGACGCCCTCGCGCGATACGTAGTAGATGAAGCCCGCCCCGGAACGCGCGATTTCGGCCATGCGCGTGTCCGGCGTCGTCGGCGCGATCAAGCGGATGTGGTGCAGGCCGTGCGCGTCGCGCAGCTCCTCGTTGACCGCCTCTTCGTCGGGCGGCAAATCCAAATTGAGGATGCCGTCGGCGCCTGCCGCAGCGGCATCGCGGTGGAAGCGTTCGAACCCGTAGGTGTAGATCGGGTTGAGATAGGTGAACAGCACCACCGGCGTTTGCGACGTCTGGCGGAAAGAGCGGATGAGATCGAGCACGCTATTCACGTCGGCGCCCGCCGCCAGCGCGCGCCCGGCGGCCTTTTGGTTGACCACACCATCCGCCAGCGGATCGGAAAATGGCACACCGAGTTCGATGATGTCCACCCCGGCGCGGTCGAGCGCGTGCATGACCCGCAGCGAGCGCTCCAGGTCGGGGTCGCAGGCGCAAATATAGGCGACGAAAGCCCCCTGTTGGGCGTTCCTCAGTTTGGTGAAAGTTTGGTCGATACGGTTCTCCATGGCGGCGCGGCGGCACGTTAAGCGTTGCCGGAAAAAGAGCAAGGCACGGCATCTCTGCGCAGGCGTGGCAACAGAAGCATGGCGAGAGCGAACCCCGCTCCGCCACCGAGGACGTCCGCGATCCAATCGCCCAAACTGTTTCCATCACGACCCGGGGTAAAGCTTTGGTGCCATTCGTCGAACCAGCCGACGATCGCCGCCATCACTAGGCAGGCGGCGAATAGGCGCCGGCGCGACATGCCGCGGCCACGCCCCATGCTCAGAGCCAAAGCGAAGCCCGTCGCTCCGGCGGCGAAGTAGCAGAGGTGGGCGACCTTGTCAGACATCACGAAAGGCGGGGAGTTGCCCGAGCTATTCGGGATCGAACTCAGCACAAACAACAGCGCGAACCAGGCGGCGAACGCCAGCCACCAGAAGGCGGCGCGGCGAGTAAGAGAGGGGGCGGGCAGAGGCATGCGGCAGTCGGATTCCTATCCACCCGATCGGGGCAGGCGTCGAGCACTTCTCAAACCCTACAATTTTAGGAGTTTCCCGGTTGACCTTTCGGAGAAGTGAGTAATGTAGCCGCTCCTTCCGCATCGCGGATAAATCCAACAACCAACGAGAAAGTTACCAACTACCATTATGGCTAAAAAAGCTGCGGCGGCGAAAGCCCCAACCAAAACTGAAATTTTGAACAACATCGCTGAAGAGACCGGCCTCGCCCGCAAGGACGTCTCCGGAGTTCTCGAAGCGCTCAACGGCCAGATCGCCAAAGCGGTCGGCAAAAAAGGCCCCGGCCAGTTCGCCATCCCCGGCCTCTGCAAGATCGTGGTTCAGCGCAAGCCGGCCACCAAGGCCGCGACGCGTCCGAACCCCTTCAAGCCCGGTGAGATGATGGAAGTGTCCGCCAAGCCCGCGCGCAACGTGGTCAAGGTGCGCCCGCTGAAGAATCTCAAGGACATGGTCTAAGCGACCCTCTCTGATATTTCGCAAAGGCCGCGCTCGGGAAACCGGGTGCGGCCTTCTGCTGTCAGGCACTCGCGTTCAAAGCTTCCACGGCAGCCTCTGATCCCAAGGTTGCCTCGGGTTCCACGCCGGGCGTTTCCGTTTCACGACGGGGTTCTTCTTGCCCAGATAGCGGGCGCTCATGGCTAGAACGAAACGCACTTTCGCCTCGGGATGTTGCAGCGCTTCCAACTGCTCCCGAGCCTCGGCCAGTGGCGTCGAGCGGGCGATGGCGGTGACGATGTCGAGCAAGGCACCGCGCTGCACCTGCTGGTCGCCGATCCGTTCGGCCGTGAGCATCGCTCCCTGCACGTCGCCGCCACGAGCCTGACCGATGGCGATCGAGCGGAAGGCCTTGGTCTGCTGGATGCCAAAAGGGATGTGTCCTGCGGTAGCGACGGCGGCGAAAAGATTGTGCGCCTCCGCTTGCGCCGCCGCGATCTGAGCCAACATGGAGCCGCGCAGGGCGGGCGAGGAGATCCATACTGCGGTCTGTGCCGCCTCGAACAAATTCTCTTGAGCCTCGAAGGCGTTACCGCGTTTCAATCGCGCCGCCGCGACACCGGCGAAGGTTCTGGCCCGCGTATCGGCGGCGAAAATGAGATCGGCGGTGCGCGCGGCGCCGTCGAGATCGCCGGCCTTAGCCTGAGTGGCAGCGACGGTCGCCAGGGCGGTTTGTTTGTCGGTGTAGTCGGGGATCAAGTTGGCGGTATCCACGGCGCCGCCGATATCGTTTCTCCGCGCCTGAGCCGCCGCGATCCCGGTCAGGGCATCGTTGCGTTGTGCCGGATCGCGGATCAGGCGCATGACCCGTTTCGCCTCATACACGTCGCCGCCGTGGGCAATACCGGTGGCGATGTCGGAGAGCACGTCCTGCTTCACAGCGGGGTCGGCGATCAGATCGGCGGTGCGTTGCGCCTCGAAGGGGTGGCGCTGGCGAACCTGTTGTTTGGAGATGGCGGCCAACGCTCGGTTGCGCCAGAAGGGGATGCTGATCCCGAAACTGACGGTCTTGGCCGCTGAGAAATCACCGACCGCAGCCAGCCGTGCGGCGATCTCGGTCAACGCCCCCTCCTTCTCCTTCGGGTCGGAAATATAGGAGGCGGTGCGACGGGCACTATCGGTTTCGCCAGAGCGGGCGAGCGCCACACTCACATTGTTATAAACATGAGAAGACGCGTTGGGATCGGGGAGGCTTCTCACGGTGTTGTTGGCGGCTTGTAGATCGCCGCCGAGCGCCTGAGTCACCGCGATGATGCTCAGGGCATCGACTTGCTTGCGCTCGTTCGGAATGCCGATGGCCACCTGTCGGGCGCCGTCGATCTGGCCGCTACTCGCTTGCCAGCGGCTGAGTTCGGCCAGCGCCTCAGATTGCCAGAGCAGATCGGGGATCGCCTGACCAAGTGCGAGAGCGTCGTCGAAATCACCCAACGCCGCACGCGCTTTCGAAACGGCGGCGACCTCAGACCACTCCGGTTGCTCGCCGGATCCTGCGAGCGCGCTTCGCTGCGCCATCACCAGCGAGGCATCCGCCCCGGAATCATCATCGGCACGGTCTTGATAGGCGGCGATCTCGACGAGATTCGCGACCGGTTTCGGCGTTTCCAGTGCCAGCCACGAGGCGGTGGAGAGAAGGTCTCGCAACACGCTTGAGCGGTCATCTACTCCCGAACGCGACGATGGCAAAGCGCCGGGAAAGTCTGGCGGCAACACGACCTTTCTCCCAGAGTTAGAGGATCGATCTGCGGTGTTGCCGGTCGTCGCGCTCTGCGACGGTTTGGCATTTGCCGTATTCGATTCCGCATCGAAGGCATCGTGTGCCGTGGTGGCGAATTCTGCATCCTTCGACGCCGTGCTCGATCGCAGGGATGACTCTGAGGCATTGGTCGAATCGGTGCCCGCTGGCCGGCTCTGGGTGGAACTACGGGTGCCGAGCAGCAGAATGGCGACGACCAGCAACGCGGCGCTGGCT
>QIKC01000082.1 GCA_003232855.1 Verrucomicrobiales bacterium | reverse complement strand
ACTATCACAACGCCAAAAAGGAAGTCGATTCGATCAATCCCCTCGCGGTGCGAATTTTCGCACAGATCAAAATCGAGCCCTTTTACACTGGTGAGTTGCGAAAAACGATCATGGAGGAGACCCGATGCACCAAGAGTCGCTTCAACACCGCTTTGAAAAATCTTCAAATCACCCTCAACATCGCTCGCTCCAATCACCCCGACGAAAAACTCGACTGCTGGTTACCCTTTAGCGAACTCTATCCAGAAATCGCGGACGAAGATTAGTGGTCGGATTCAAATCAAACCACCGATTACGCGGATTAACACCGATTTATTGGATTAACACCGATTTATTGGAGGCTTCCGCAGCTTTTTCCAAATTCGCGTTCATCTGCGTAATCTGCGGTTTCCTCCTCCGCAACCCGACAGCTTAGATTTGGTGAAACACTAGACCGAATTTTTCACGAACGCCCTACAGCCCCTTCGCCCGCTCGATCCCGCGCACCAGCGCCACCGCTTTGTTCACCGTCTCTCTGTATTCGTAGAGCGGATCCGAATCGGCGACCACCCCGGCTCCCGCCTGCACGTAGGCCTTGCCGTCCTTGAGCACCGCAGTGCGCAGGGCGATGCAGGAGTCGTGGTTGCCGTCGAAACCGAAGTAGCCGACGGCGCCGGCGTAGGCGCCGCGCTTGCTCTTTTCTAACGAATTAATGATCTGCATCGCCCGCACCTTGGGCGCGCCGCTGACGGTGCCGGCGGGGAAGGTCGCGCGCATCACGTCGTAGGCGTTTTTGCCGGGCGCGAGGTTGCCGGTGACATTGGAGACGATGTGCATGACGTGGCTGTAGCGCTCGACAATCATGAAATCATCGACCTTTATGCTGTCAAATTCCGCGACGCGACCGACGTCGTTGCGCGCCAAATCGACCAGCATGATGTGCTCGGCGCGCTCCTTTGGATCTTCTAACAATTCTTTGGCCAGTGCATCATCTTCCTCCGGAGTCGCGCCGCGCCAGCGGGTGCCGGCGATGGGGCGAATGTCGATACGGCCGTCGATGGCGCGCACGTGTACCTCTGGCGAACAGCCGACCAGCGAAAAGCCCTCGCCGAATTGCAGGCAGAACATGTAGGGCGAGGGATTGACCGAGCGCAATGCGCGGTAGAGGTCGATGGGGGCGCCGTCGAAATCGACCTCGAAGCGCTGCGAGGGCACGATTTGGAAAGCGTCGCCGGCGTGGATGAACTCCTTCGCCTCCTCGACCATGGCGCAGTATTCCGCCTCGGTGGTGTTGCTGCGTGGCTCGGCCGTTTCGGTGGGCGCGCCGCCGAGCAGGGGTTTGAAGGCGGCACCCGCAGTGAGGCGCACGACGGAACGGTTGATGACATCTCGGGCGCTCTCGTAGGCCGCCTGGAGATCGTCTTCGCCATCGGTGAGGACGTTGGCGACGATGAGCAACTTGCGCTCGCGGTGGTCGAAGATGATCACCGTCTCCGTGACCATGAACACCATGTCCGGCAGACCCAACTGGTCCGGCGGCGGCGGCGGCACCGTGGGCTCGAAATAGCGCACGGCGTCATAAGCCAAGTAGCCGACGGCGCCGCCGTAAAAGGGCGGAAATTCCGGGCCGGCCACGGGTTGATACTTCGCCATGAATTCCTCTAAATCGCGCAGCGGGTCGCCGCTGGCACTCTCGAACTCGCGCCGCTGACCGCCCTCGGTGATGGCCACCATGGTGCCGCGTGCCTCGATCACCGCCCGCGGATCGCTGCCGACGAAGGAGTAGCGCCCGCCGTGATCGGTGCTCTCCGCCGACTCTAAGAGGAACGCGTGTTTGCCGTCCGATAGCTTATTAAACGCCGACAGCGGCGTCTCATAATCGGCGGTCATCTCGGCGTACACCGGCACCAAATTACCGCGCGCGGCACGCGCCGCGAACTCTTCGAAACTAGGTTGTAGAGGGATGTCGGGCAAAGCGGGGGAAATTTTCAGTCACCGGTTACTGATGGTTCAATCTGAACACTTTAATCGCAGTGCCCGCAAACGCTATCTGCTAACCGAAGAGGGTCAGCTGCGCGGATTCGCCGGGAGCTGCAGCTGGGGGTTCGGACACGCACGATTCCACCGCGAAGGGGCCGGTGGGCTGGCCGCGACCGGCACAACCGACCTCGATTTCGCCCAGCTGCTCGCGCTGAAGGGCGACGCGAATGGCGGTCTCGGCGACTTCCGGGCAGTTGCAGTCCTCGCTCAAGTGCCCGAGCAGCACCCGCCGCAGTTGACCGCCAGCGGCGATCTCCGCCACCAGCTCGGCGGCCTGCGCGTTCGACAGATGGCCGTGGCGCGACGACACCCGTTGCTTCAGCGACCACGGCCGCTTGGTGTCGTTTTGCAGCATCGTGTCATCGTAATTCGCCTCCAAAAACAGCGCGTGTACACCCTTCAACGCCGCGCGCATCACGCCGGTGACATGGCCGAGATCGCTGGCAAAACCGAAACGCGCGCCGCCGTGCTCGAAGACGAAACCCATGGGATCCACCGCGTCATGCATCACGGTGAAGGCGTTGACATCGATATCGCCGATGCGGAACGGCTGCCCGGAGTCGATCATCCGCCACGCCCCGGCGCTACTCAGCGTGCGTTGCATCGTCTCGCGGGTGATCGGGCTACAGTAAATCGGCGCATTCACCTTGCGGCAAAACACCTCTAGGCCACGCGTGTGATCACCGTGCTCGTGGGTGACAAGGATGGCGTCGAGCGCGCCCGGATCGACACCCAGCGCCCCGAGCCGCAGGCTCAGCTGCTTAGCGCTGAGACCGGCATCGATCAACAATCGGGTCTGTTCAGTAAATACGAGAGCGCTGTTACCAGAACTCCCGCTCCCTAGGGCGGCAAATTGGAGCATGTTTTCGGTTGGCGCCACGCGTTCAAGGCGCGGCAGAAGTGAATTTCGAGCACAGGTTCCGGGATCTCGGGGCGAGCGTCAAGGCAGAAGCGTCGGCGGCCACCCATCCCTTTGACTTTTCCCCACCCCCCCATGACGCTTGGCCGATGCGCCACCTGCGTCTTGCCGCCGTCTCCATCCTGATCGTCGTCCTCGGCGTCGGGGCATGGGCAGCCGTGTACGCCTACGATCAAGGCTTCACCAAAAAGTGGCGACGCCTCATCATGGCGGAGTTCGAACGCCACGGCATCGAGGCAGAGATCGGCAAGCTGACCATCGACCCCATCGAAGGGCTGGTGGCGCGCGATGTGAAAATCTTCACCGGCTCGCGACACCGATCGGTCTTCGCTTCGATCGACAACATCACCCTCGACATCGACATCGCCAAGCTGTTGCGCAAACAACAGTTCCTCAACACCATCGAATTCCGCGATGCCGACATCGCCTTCCCGATCGACCCGGAAGACCCTGACGGCGAGCGGATCGAGATCAAAAACTTCAGCGCGCGCATACAAATCCCAGAGAACAAAATCGAGATCGAGCGCGCCGAGTGCGATTTCCAAGGCATCCATGTGACCCTAGTCGGCTCGCTGCTACAACCCGACCCAGACGCCTTCAAAGCCGACGATCACGACCCAGAAAAAAAACTAGAAATCATGAGGCGACGCCGCGCAGCCTTCGCCCGCGTCGTCACCGAGCTGGATAAATTCCACCTCGACCCCGCCGCCCCGCCGCACCTGCACATCGAATTGATCGGCGACCTCAGCCACCCGGAAAGCATCGAAGCCACCGCACGCCTCTCCGGGGACAACGTCGGCAGAGGAAACTACTACTGCGAGAACATCGACGTGCGCGCCGAGTTCCACTACCCCGATATCCTCCTCGACCAAATCAAGATCATCGACCAGTTCGGCGAGCTCTACGCCGACGCCCACTGGCGCATCGGCAGCAACGAAATCCCCTTCAACCTCGAATCCTCCATCGACTCCCACACCCTCATGCGCTCGCTCTTCGAGACCAACTCGCTCGGCGAAGTGGTGTTCTTTGACCCGCCGAAACTGGGGGCGAAAGGCATCATCCTGCTCCCAGACGAGCCCGAATCGCCGCGCCTGGCGCTGAGCATGACCGGCACCTTCGAGTGCGAACGCTTCGCCAGCCGCGGGCAAATCTTCGAGGGCGCCTACGCCGATTTTTCAATCGCCCCCGACCGCTGGTACCTGCGCAACTTGTTGTTAGAACACAAGAGCGGAACCACCAGCGCCAACGCCCTCTACAGCAAGCAAGACGGCATCCGCTACCAAGCGGCGATCGAGATGGATCCCACCACCTTCATCCCCTTCTTTGGCAAAGAAGTGACCCGACGCTTCATTCACCGCTTCCAGTTCGACAGCAACCCCACCATCAGCGTCAGCGTCACCGGCGAAGGCCCCGGCATCGACCCGCGCGAGTGGACCACGCGCGGCCACTTCACCCTCGGCCCCTGCCACTACCGCGAGATCCCCGTCGTCGGCACCACTGGCAATTTGGAAGTCACCGGAAAAAACCTCATCTTCACCGACTTCCGCCTGCATCGAGAGGAAGGCTACCTCGACGGCAAACGCGTCGAAGTACGCCTCGGAGACAAACTGGTGATCGTCAAAGGAGTCAAAGGTACCATCTTCCCCACCCCCACCGCCGCCTACTTCGCCCCGAAGACTGCACTCATCCTCTCACGTTACCACTTTGACAAACCGCCACAGGTCACCTTCGACGGCACCATCGACATCGGCCGCAGATCCCGCACCGACCTGACCGCCACCTTCCGCGCCACCGACGGCGTGACCTTCCCCCTGTTCGATCGCGAACTCCCCCTCGAATCCCCCGCCGGCACCGTCACCGTCAAAGGCACCGACCTCGGCCTCGACATCAAAACCGGCCTGCTCGGCGGCCGCACTAACTACACCGGCACGGTCGGCCTCGGATCGCAACGGGGCAATTACCAAGGCACCTTCGACGCCACCGCAATCGACTTCGGCCAGCTCGCCGCACTCTACGACATCCCCACCCAGACCCGCGGCACGCTGGCTGGCAACCTCCAGTTCACCGTACCCGCAGACGACCCCAAACGCTGGTCGGGCAAAGGCGCCGCAACGCTAGTCGACGGCGACGTCTTCGCCATCCCCGTCATGGGACCCATTTCGCGACTGATCAGCGGCGTGCTCGACCGCCCCACCGCCGGTTACAGCGTCGCCACCGCAGCGAACGCCACCTGCACCATCGACAAAGGCATCATCCACAGCAACGACTTCGAAGCCCTCACCCCCGGCTTCATCCTGCGCGCCAAGGGACAGATCGACACCCTCACCAAACAACTCGACATCAACGCCGAAATGAGCGCCCGCGGGCCACTGAGCATCGTCAGTTGGCCACTCTCTAAACTGCTGCGTTACAAGGGCGAAGGCCCAGTGTCCGATCCCACCTGGCGACCGGTGAACTTCACCCTCCCCCGCCGTCGCGACGCCGATGGCAAGATGCTCCCCAACACTACACCCACCGTCGTGCAGGCCATCCCAGCCGTCGTAGGAGCCGGCGTCAAAGGCACACTCGGCATCGGCGCCAAAACGCTACAAACCGGCGCCAAAGTAATCGGCACCGGCGTCAAAGGCGTCGTCGAGCTCGGCTCCAAAGCCCGCGACCTCATCCCCATCCCCCGCCTCATCCCACGGCGGGAGAAAAAAGAAGAGCCCCCGGAACCGAAAGCCGATCCCGAACCGGCACCGCTTCCCCAGCGCTGATCTTTGTCTCACACGAAGGTTTTTTGGATTCTATCTCACACGAAGGCACGAAGGTTTTTTGGGGAAATTGAGAATCTCGGATTCATTTATTTTCTTCCTTTCCTCTTCGTGCCTTCGTGTGAGAATTTCTTGCTAGGCAAGAGGGGCGCCAGCGGCTTCACTCGAAGCTCCCTTCTTTGAACCCCATCGTGTTCGCATTTTCTGAAACCGTTCGGACGGTCGTTTCCTCGAAGCCTCCCTCGTTGCTCGCATCGATATCGAGGGTGATCTTGAGATGCGTCCCATAGGTGGCAGAGAGGTGTTGAATCACCTCTTCGACCACTTTTTTGACCGAGGAACCGACCTTGTCGGGATCGAGTTCAACAGATCCGTAAAAACGAGTTTTCTTG
>QIKC01000342.1 GCA_003232855.1 Verrucomicrobiales bacterium | reverse complement strand
TCATGCGGATGAGATAGGGCGTTCGGGCGGCGGTTAAGATAACCGAATTATTAAAGTTTTCAAATTTTTCTAACAACGGCAAAATCCCGGAATGAAGCCCCGAATAAGCGGGCACTGCGAAGTCGCAGCGTGCGCAGGAGGCATGGCGGATTGCCCGAACGGATGTCACCATCCAGGTGTCGAAGAAAAATTTGTCAATTTTTCAGCAAGAGTCCCGAACATCCCTCACGCCTCTAAAAGCGCAGCGCCGGCGGCGCAGCCGTCCTCCAAAAATTCTGTCAATTCTGTTAATTCTGTCAAAAAATCCGTCGCTAGCGCCTCACCAAATCTAAGCTGTCGGGTTGCGGAGGAGGAAACCGCAGATTACACAGATGAACGCGAATTTGAAAAAACTGCGGAAGCCTCCAATAAATCGGTGTTAATCCGCGTAATCGGCGGTTTGATTTGAATCCGACACTTCAGGCTTGTCCGACCACTAGGTTTAAATTGCGGAGTCAGGCAGCACCTGAATGGTTACGAGCGGATTGGGAATTCGCTACGGGTGGGCGCGCGACCGGCGCGTCAGCGTCTAGCTGACAGCGTGGCGGATACGGACTGCAAGCAATGTCCGTAATGCTCTCCGCAAAACCGCCGGTTCAGAAAAACCGGTGGAGGAGAAGTTGTCGATGAATCTTCTGCCGCAGGGGGCTTAGGATTCGACCGCGAGATCGTCCGTGTCCTCTGATTCGACAAACAGATCGACCCAAGAAATATAAGCCATGGGCGCCGAATCGCTCATCCGGGCACCGAGTTTGGTGATCCGAGTGTAACCGCCGGGGCGTTCGACCGAGGCGGGAGCCACTTCGGCAAAAAGTTTACTGACCGCCGATTTTTGCCGCAGGAAAGCGAGGGCGCGTCGGCGATAGTGAACGCCTTTGCTCTTGTCTCCCGCTTTTTCGGCGGCGATGCCTTTTTTCCCGGTGGTCACCAGTTTCTCGACGATCGGGCGCAGAGCTTTCGCTTTGGCCAAGGTGGTGCGGATCTGGCGATGTTCGATCAAGCTACAGGCCTGGTTGGCGAGCAGGGATCGGCGATGGGACTTGGTCCGTTGAAGTTTGCTGGTCTTGCGTCGATGTCTCATGGCTGTGGGCCGGTTGTGGGCAGAAAAAAGTGAGGTGAAAGGAGGGCGCGGGGGCGTGAATTATAGGCTCGTCGCCCCCGCGCGCAATGGGAATTTCCGAGTACGTGCGCACGGCGCACATCCCCGGAGTCGTTTAGTCGTCGAGGTTGGCGGCGATAAGGTCTTCGAGGCCAGGCCCTTCCGGCTCTGCACTGTGCAGTGTGCCGGTGAGGAAAGATGGGTCGATGAGGCTGGCGTCGAGCTGCATCCCGAGCGAAAGGCCGAGCTCCTGGAGCTTCTCCTTGATCTCGTTGAGCGACTTTTTGCCAAAGTTGCGGTACTTGAGCATCTCCGCCTCCGATTTCAGTGCCAGTTGTCCGACGCTGGTGATGTTAGCGTTGTTGAGGCAGTTCGCCGCCCGCACCGAGAGTTCGATCTCGTTGACGCTCATGTTGAGCAACTTACGCAGCTCGGCGTTCTCCTCGCTCTCCGCTTCCGGCTTGTCTTCGAACTCGATTTGGTTGTCGTCGTAGTTGACGAACACATCGAGGTGGTGACGCAGGATGGCGGACGACTGGGTGAGGGCTTCGTGGGGCTCGATGCGGCCGTCGGTCCAGATGTCGATGATGAGTTTGTCGTAGTCGGTGCGCTGGCCGACGCGGGTGTTTTCGACCGCGTATTTCACGCGGATGACCGGCGAGAAGATGGAGTCGATCGGGATCACGCCGATGGGCATGTCGCCGCGGTTGTTCTCATCGCCGGTGGCGAAGCCGCGACCGACGCGGACTTCCATCTCGCATTCGAAGGCGGTCTTGCGGTCGAGAGTGCAGATGACCTGATCCTTGTTAACGACCTCGTATTGGGCGTCTTCGGTGATGTCCGCTGCGGTGACCTCGCCGACCTTATTGACCTTGAGGTTGAGCATCTTCGGATCCTTATTCTCGAAGTGAAGGAACTTCACCTTCTTGAGGTTGAGGACGATGTCGGTGATGTCTTCGACAATACCCGGCAGGCTGCCGAACTCGTGCTGGGCTCCTTTGATCTTCACCGAAGTGATCGCCGCGCCTTCCAGCGAGGAGAGGAGCACCCGGCGGAGCGAGTTGCCGATGGTGTGACCATATCCCGCGTCGAACGGCTCGGCGACGAAGTTGGAATAGATTTCTGTGGCTGTGGACTCGTCCTTAGTAAGGCGGTCCGGCATTTCAAAACGTGCTAATCTAGCGGGCATATCTGTATTTTTTGGTTTACCGGGTTACCCCTGGCGAGCGTGGTGAATCGGTCTTACATACGACCGACACTCAGGGACCAACGGCAGCTTTTCTGGCTCGCGGGCCGGGAATAACGCGAGATCGAAGGCGTTTGCAAGCGCCAATTTTTGATCGGGGTCAAACTCGGCCAAAGCGCGCATGATAACTCCTCAACGATTTGGAAAATTTCGTCCAAAACGGGGGCTAAAACGCGCCAAAAAGACCGGGACAGGGCACTTCTAATTCGAGGATGCGGCGTTCAACCCGGCGCCTTCAAAGGCTCCCTTACGCAAATCCCGCGCCGCGCACATCCCATCCCAATCGCCGCCGCGCATCTTTCTTGCCCCGCTCGTCCACCGGCTCAGGCACCTCCAGCAGCAGGTGAAAATCATAAAAAGACACACAATTTACGCGCCTGACCTGCGGGCGAATCCTTAAATTGACATCACCGACACCGTGTGGCAGTGTCACCCATGACCCAGTTCACCATCAGAAATGTTGACGACAATCTCGCCAAGCAGGTTCGGGGTGCCGCAGCAGAGTCGGGTGATTCCATCAATAGCTTTTTGCTCAAAGTTCTCAGACACCAATTTGGCTTCCCAAGGTCGGGGGCTCCAGATCGCAATGATCTCTCCGCGTTCCGCCAAGGTTGGGTCGATGACCCCCAAGCCGAAGCCGCGATGGGCGAGTTCGAAAAGATCGATGTCGATGCCTGGAAGTAATCTCGTCCTCGATACCAATGCCTATTCAGATTGGCAGCGGGGGATACGTTGGTCTGATTCGATCCGGCTGGCACGTCTCGTCTGGCTTCCGTTCGTCGTCATCGCCGAATTGCGCAGCGGCTTCGAGGTCGGGATACAGGCGCAGGAGAACGCCGTCATCCTGGATCGGTTTTTGACCTCTGATAGTGTCCGCGTCCTCTATCCGGACGATACCACCTCGACCCTCTACGCGAAACTCTTTGCTCAGTTACGGGCGCAGGGAACGCCGATCCCGACGAACGACCTCTGGATCGCCGCTCTCTGCTCCCAGCACAATCTGCCCCTCGCGACCACCGACAGCCATTTTAAAAAAATATCCCAACTGATCTTGGTCGATGACCGCCCGTAGTAGGATTCGAGTCTTCAACGGTGCCAGGTACTGTCGATCCCTATTCATGCATCCCAGCCGGACGGGAATCCACTTGCAGAGCGAGGCGAGTGCTGGCAGCTTCGATCCGGCTGACCTTTCGTGTTTCGTCAGACCACCTATTTCCTACCGCAGCCTATTGAGATGGCTGCTCAAACCATGAATATCATCATCGTCGGCGCTGGCGAAATCGGCCGCCACCTCGCCGCCAGCCTCTCCGGTGCCGCGCATAACATCTCCGTGATCGAACGCGACAGGGCACTCGCCACACGATTCGGCAACGAAGTCGATGCCCGCGTCATCACCGGCAACGGCGCATCCATCGATACCCTCCTCGATGCCGGAGTCGGCGAATGCGAGCTGTTCCTCTCCCTGACCAGCGACGACAACACCAACCTCGTCGCCTGCAAGGTCGCCAAGGAGTTGGGCGCAGCCAAGATCATCTGTCGAGTCTCGCCCGGCCTGCTGCGCGACGAATGGCTTTTCGACCACCGCGGCCACTTCTCCATCGACCACATGTTCAGCTCGGAGCGCCTATCGGCCGTCGAGTTGTCAAAGTTCATCCGCAACCCCGATTCGATCTCGGTCGATGAAATCGCCCGCGGCCGCATCGAGATCCAGCAAGTGTTAGTCTCCGATCGCAGCGAAGCCTGCGGCAAGTCACTGCGCGACATCACACTGCCGCCACGGGTGCGCATCGGTTCGATCGTCAGGGCCGACAAGGCCTTCGTGCCCACCGCCGACGAACGGCTCGAAGCCGGCGACGTGGTCACCCTATTCGGCGAACCGCTCAAACTCTGCGAGACCGCCGCCGAACTGCAAACAGGTATCGAAAAGAGCCGCCCCATGCGCGTGGTCATCCTCGGCGGGGGCGAATACGGGTTCTCGCTGGCGCAGATGATCAGCGGCTGGAACTGCAAGGTGCGCATCTTCGAACGCGACCCAGTGATCGCCGAATCCATCGATTCACAGCTGACCGAAACCATCGTGATCAATGCCGACGCCACCTCGCTCGCGCAGTTACGCGAGGAGCAAGTCGGCGACGCCGACTTCTTCATCGCCACCACCCAGAGTGACGAGGACAACGTCATGACCTGTCTGCAAGCGGCCAACCTCGGCACCAAACACTGCCTAGCATTGATCCACCGCAGCGACTACGCCGACGCCCTCAGCCATTCGGGCGAGCAGCTCGGCATCACCGCCGCAGTCAGCCCGCGCGAGGCCACTCGCCGCGAGCTGATGCGCTTCATCACCTCCGACAAATACCATGTGGTCAAAAAATTGCCCGCCGGTGAGGTCGTCGAGATCGTCGTGCGCGCGGGAGCCAAGGCCGAAGGGCGTGCCATCGGCGACGTAACCTGGCCCGAGGGCTGCGTATTGGTGGCTCTCATCAAGGGTATCCACGCCTCGGTACCCGCCGCCGAAGACATCATCAACGCCGACGACACCCTCTACGCCATGGTCACCAAAAAGGGGAAAAAAGGGCTGATCAAACTGGTCGCGAAGTAGCCGTCGGCATCGCCGAAGTTCTCACTCCACCAGCTCGACCCGCAGCCGCAGATACCTTTCCGCCGTCGTCGCCGTCCAACTGCCGTCGCCGTTATCGACGACGTCCACCCCGTCCACCACCTCCCAGAGCGCTAGGTCGGACGAGGCCTCCGGCACCACCTGCACGTAGACACAATCGACATCACGCGGCGTGTAGGTCAACTGCAGATCGTCCCCCGCACGTACCGGTTCTGGCAGCAGGTGGGCATCGCTTTCGCCCGGATTCAAATTCAGCCCGAACTCGATCAAATTCACCAGCCCATCCGCCTCCGGATCGTCACCTGCCCCGTCCTCCCCCACACCCAGCCCGAACGCTGCCGCCCACTCGGCGAAGGGCATATCCGCGTCCAGCCCCAACACCTCCTCCAGAATTTCGCGTGTCGACAGCGCTTCGATACCCGCACCGTAGGTCGTGTTCAGCGCCGCGACGATAGCATTCGCCACCATCGACTGGCCATTCGTGTTGGGATGAAAATTCTGCGACAGCGCCCCCCCCAGCCACAGGAATTCCACCGCCCCGCTATCCGATCCTTCATTGAAAAATTCGATGCCACCGATGCAGTAGGTCTCCGGCTCTAACAATTCGAAGGTCAACTCCGCGACGTCCGCATAGGCGATCCCCTCCGCCGCCGCGAACAGCGCCAGCTCGTCGTTGA
>QIKC01000067.1 GCA_003232855.1 Verrucomicrobiales bacterium | reverse complement strand
AATGTTGGCCGGCCGCTTCGCGCGATTCGAACTTTGGTGCTTCTTCGCCTTCGGGCGCGAGCTTGTAGGTGAAGTGGCGTTGGATGCTTTGCTCGGCTTTCCATTTGTCGACGACTTCTTCGTCGCGTTCGATGCGGATGCGGCTTTTGTAGCGGTCGAGCGGCATGCTGGCGAAGCGTTCGCGGTGTAAGCGGGCGATTTCGGTTTGGTAGGAGTGGTGGTTTGGCGGGGCGAGCAGGGCACCGCTCATGCCGCAGACGGCGATGGAGGTGTAGTTCCCTTTTGGCGGTTCGCCCTGGATGGTTTCTTCGTCGTAGTGTTCGGCGAAGGCGGGGGTGTCGGGCAGGTGGGCGTCGGCCTCGGCGCGGCTGAGCCATGCGGAGCCGTCGGCGCTGCACGAAAATAGTTCGGGCGCGGCATTGCCATCGCGTTTGAAGACGATGCAGTAGCGGTCGCGGGCGGCGAGCATCAATCGGGCGATGTCGAACACGGGGTAGGCGCGCGCGGTTTTTTTGATTTGCTCGGCGATTTGGTGCACGGCGGAGGCAGCGGGTTGGAGGGTGGCGATGACGCCTTTCGGGGGCGGGGTGGGGGCGGGTCGGCGCTCGTGGCCACCGCGATCATCTCTGCCGCCGCGTCGGTTGCCGCCGCCTTTGCCGCCGTCTCTGCCGCCGTCTCTGCCTCGACCGCCGCCCCTGCCTCGGTCTTGGTAGTCATCGCGTCGGCCGCCGCCTTTGCCTCGGCTTTGAAAATCGTCACGTCGGCCGCCGCTCTTGCCGCCACCGCCCTTGCCGCCTTTGCGATCCCTCGTTTCCTGGGGTGGGCCGCCTTGTTTTCCTGAAGGCTGCTTGAGCCATTCGGGCATGAAGTTGAGATCGGAGAGATCGACGGATGAGGGGTCGCTCATGGTTGTTAGGGGGTGGGTGGGTGCGGAGGTTGTCGCGGAAGGCTAAGGTGTCGATGCGCGCAATGCAATACGCGGTTCGCTTGGAAATTAGAGGTTGGAAGCGCGAATGGACAGCAACCTAAGGAGATGGAAATGAACCGGTTCGCATCCGTGGGGGATGTGGGTTTACTGGTCGGCCTCGGGTTTCGGGTCGCGGGCGAGCAGTTGGCCAAGCGCGCGGGCGGGGCTGATGCTGCCGTTGAGCACGGCGAAGGCTTGGTCGATGATCGGGGTGTCGATGCCGGCGCGCTGCGCGGCGCCGTGGAAGGAGACGGTGTTTGGCACGCCTTCGGCTACCATGTTCATCGAGGCGGTGATTTCATCGATGGGCGTGCCTTGTCCTAACAGTTTACCAACCCGGTTGTTGCGGCTGTGTTCGCTGTAGCAGGTGACGATGAGGTCGCCGACTCCGGATAGACCCTGGAAGGTCTCTGGGCGACCGCCGAGGTGGGTGCCGAGGCGGATCATTTCGGCTAGCCCGCGGGTGACTAGTGCGGCTTTGGCGTTGTCACCGAGTCCGAGTCCGTCGGCGATGCCGGCACAGATGGCGTAGATGTTTTTCGCGGCGCCGCCGAGCTCGATGCCGGCGACGTCGTCGGAGGTGTAGGTGCGGAACCAGGGGAGGGTGAAGACGGATTGCAGGCGTAGGGCGACCTGGGAATCGGCGCAGCCGATGACTGCGGCGGTGGCGAGCTGGCGCCCGACTTCTTCGGCGTGGTTCGGGCCGCTGAGTACGGCGACGGGGTTGGCGGGCAGGGCGGCGGCGAGGATTTCGGTCATGCGCCGCCCGGTGTCGCGTTCGAGGCCTTTGGTGCAGGAGAGTAGGACGCAGTTCTGCGGGGGCGGGGTCTGGCGCAGTCGTTCGGCGATGGTGGCGATGCCGGTGGAGGGGATGACGCACACCAGGAGTTCGGTGTCGGCGGCGGCGGCGAGGTCGGCGGTGGGGGTGATGGATTGTGCGAGTGTGACCCCGGGCAGGTAGCGCTGGTTTTGGCGCTCGCTGGCCATCTGCGCCGCGTGCGCGGCGTCGCGACACCACAGTTGTACGGCCATGCCGCGTTCGGCGAGCACTGTCGCCAGGGCCGTGCCCCAGCTGCCCGCGCCTAGAACGGATGCGTTTTTCATGATGGGTCGTCCTCCGCGACTTTTACTTTTTTGCTTTTGCGGTCGAAGCGATCTTCCTCGCCAGCCAGCAGGCGTTTGATGTTGGCTCGGTGTCGCCAGATGGCCATGACTGAGGCGAATACGCCGAAGAAGATTACCGGGTAGTTGATCGCTCCGCCGACCCATCCCAAGGCGAAGGTGGTCGGCGGGATCGACATGGCTGCGGCGATCGAGGCCAGCGCTACGTAACCGGAGAAATAGAGTGTGAGTGCCCAAGTGATGAGCGAGGTCACGAAGACGATCGGCAGGAAGGCGATCATCGCCCCGGCGGAGGTGGCGATGCCCTTGCCGCCTTTGAAGCCGAGGAAAAAAGTGTAGTTGTGGCCGATGATGGCGGCCAGTGCCAGTGCCACCGAGACGCCGCCGAGCCACTGATCCGCGTGCTCGACACCGGCCAGCGTCGGCTCGAGGAGGCGCTTGCCGACGAACACGGGGAGGAAGCCCTTGAGGATATCCAGCACGAAGACGGTGACGCCGGTTTTTCGGCCGACGACGCGGAACACATTCGTGGCGCCGATATTGCCGCTGCCGTGTTCGCGGATGTCCATGCCCTTTAATTTCGAAAACCAGTAGCCGAAGGGCATGGCGCCGATCACGTAGGCGGCGAGGATGCAGAGCGCGGCGGTTTGGTAGAAGGCGGTCAAATTTCTGGTGGGGCTAGGATTTGGATTGCAGCAGGGTTTCGATCTCGTCGAGCGGTAGGCAGTTGACCACATCTTCGCGGGTCAGCCAACCTTTCTGGGCGACCATTACCCCGAAATGGAGAAATTGAAAATGTTCGGTGCGGTGGGCATCGGGGTTGATCGAGCAGCGAACGCCCTTCTCCTTCGCCAGTTTCCACCAACGCCAGTCCATGTCGAGGCGGCGTGGGTTGGCGTTGATCTCGATGATGGTGCCGTTGGCGGCGCAGGCGTCGATTATTTTCGGCACGTTGATCGCGTAGGGTTTTCGCGTCAGCAGCAGGCGCCCGGTGAGGTGGCCGAGCATGGTGACGTGGGGGTTTTCTACGGCGCGGATCACCCGAGCGGTCATTTCTGCTTCCGCTAGGGTGAAGGAGCTGTGTACCGAGGCGACAACGTAATCGAGCTGTGTTAGGATGGAATCGTCGTAGTCGAGTGAGCCGTCTTTGAGGATGTCGCACTCGACTCCGGCGAACACTTTGAAGCCGTCGTCGAAGGTGGTGTTTAGCTCGCGGATCTCGGCGACTTGGGCGAGCAGGCGCTCGGCGCTGAGGCCGTTGGCTTGGACGGAACTTTTGCTGTGATCGGAGATGCCGAGGTATTGCAGGCCGAGCGCGCGCGCGGCGTCGGCCATGGCGGCGAGTGAGGCTTTGCCATCGCTGGCGGTGGTGTGGTTGTGAAAGGTGCCGCGCAGGTTTTGTAACTGTACTAGGCGCGGCAGGTTGTCGTTCTCGGCGGCCTCGATTTCGCCGTTGTTTTCGCGCAGTGCGGGCGGCACTGGTTGCAGGCCGAGGGCGAGGTAGATGTCGTTTTCGGTCTCGATGGGTTCACGGCGCAGTGGTTGGCGTTCGCGGTCGGCGCAGGGGGCGAGCCGGTATTCGTTGAGCGTGTAGCCCCATTTCAGGGCGCGCGAGCGCATGGCGACGTTGTGTTCCTTGCTGCCGGTGAAGTAATTGAGGGCGAAGGGGAATTCCGCGTTGGTGACGGCGCGCAGGTCGCATTGCAAACCGGACTCTAGGCGGAGGCTCGATTTGGTATCGCCTTGGACGAGGGTCGAAGCGACGTCCGCCATGCTGACGAAGGCGGCCATCACGGTCGGCGCGTCGTTAGTGGCGACGAGGAAATCGAGATCGTGCAGCACCTCCTTTCCGCGTCGGTAGCTGCCGGCCATCGAGGCCTGGCTGACGGCCGGGTGCTCGCGCAATAGGTCGAGAATCCGCTCCGCGTCGGCCGCCACATCGCCCAGTCGGAACAGGTCGGCGTGCTGTTCGTTGAAGGCGATGGCGTCGAGGATCTTGCCCACCGATTTGGCGCCGAATCCGGGTAGTGCCGCGGCAGTTCCCGACTCGCAGGCCGCCTTCAGCTCCGGCAGCGAACCGACGCCGAGCGCGTCGTAGAGCGCCTTGATCTTCTTTGGCCCGAGCCCTGAGATGCCGAACAGATCAAAAATGGTCTCGGGGAATTCGGCGCGCAGGTCATTGTAATAGCCGAGCTGTCCGGTGGTGGCCAGCTCGTGGAGCTTGTCTGCCAGCGCCGAACCGATGCCTTTGATGCCCTTTAGGTCGCGATCCGTCGCTCGCTGCACGATGTCGCCGGCGAAGGTCTCGACGATCTCGGCGCCGGTCTTGTAAGCGCGCGTCTTGAACGGGTTTTCGCCTTTGAGCTCGAGCAACAAGGCGATGCGGTTCAGAATGTCTGCGATTGATTCACGGGTGGCCATGGTACTGGGAGAAGGAAAGAACCGGGATCCTAGCCCGAACTTCCGCCGCTTGCACCTTCAACCAAAAACCACTTTTTTGTCACAGCTGTGACAAAAAAGTGGTTTTTGGTGGATTGGTGGAACTTCGTTGAATCTTGTCGCAGTGGGTGCAGGATTAGCCCTGCTATGTGGTGGGAGGATTCGAATCCGCTTGTCGGCGCGCGAGCGCATGATGGCTCAGTGGCCGACGTCTTTTCCTGTTGTTGCTCCCAGTAGGCGCGTGCCTAGGCGGATTTGAGGGATGCTTTGCCCGACCCGCTCGATGAAGGGTGCAGGGTGGGGGGCTTACCGATGCAGGTGATTTTCGTATTCACTGCTGACGCGCACGAAGCTGTCGCGCGAGATGATGTCCGCCCGGTAGAGGCGGTTCGCTTTTTGATAAGATCTGGCATCCACCGGTACACCTAGTGTTTGGGTGAGCTGCACGGGGCGCAGGATAAAGTTGGCGAAATAGGCTGCCAGCTCTGGGGCCTGTTCGAGGGGGACGATGTACTCGGCATCGACATCGCTGCCGACGTATGGCCCCTTGGATATCTGCGGCATGACTCCGTCGGCGAGCTCGGCACGCCTCTTCCCATCCAGCAGTCCCAAACTGAGGGCGACGCGGACGTTTTGTTCTAGGGAGTCTGCTAGGATATCAGCGTAGGCTTTGTCCATCCCCAGTTTGCTCGCCGCTGCGTGGGTGATCTGCCTTGTGCTCAGTCCCTGCTCTGAGGCATCTTGTAGCACCGCTACCATCTGGCACAGTCGTGATCGGCGACCGCTGAAATCGCCGTCTTCCGGATGCATGTGATCATCCAGTAACTGGGTGATCTTTTTGATATGCTTCCCCGCCGTTTGCTCGCGCTCCCACTTCACCACAGATAGCCCACCGATCAGCAGCAGGCTGAAGATGAAAAGTTTTTTGGTGAAGTCGCTGAACATGGAGCCAATTCCGTTGTGGCATCTGGCGGATTTTTCATCCGCGTGCCGTGCTGTGAACAAGAGAGGATACAGCTATAAAGTCTACAAATAAAGGGAAATTTTCAATTAATTATAATTTCCGTAATCGATGATCAATGCGAGGTGTTTTCGGGTCGCGCGGCCTTGTTTCGGCGTGGGAGCTTGATATTTAACCTATCAGATAGATTTTTTTAAAAAAAGGCTGGAATTTTTCCTCAAATTTGGTAAAATTATTGTTACTAAGATCCAATTTGGATTTCTTAACAAACAACTGAGATAAATTCCTTCGCATCAACAATATATTGTGATTAATCAAGAATCGGGAAAACGCAGTCAAATCGGGTCAGCATTAGTCATTGGGCGTTCCATCGGATTGCCGAGGCTATTGGTGCTTGAGTGGGGGGCGGAGTTGCGAGGCAAGTTGTCTGCGACGGCTGGCCAGAGTGGTTTTGAGGTGACGGCTTGTTCGACTCCGGAGGAGGCGAGAAAGCTGCTGGAGGCGACTGAGTTCCACGGGCTGTTATTTGATGCTGAGCTCTATGGGGAGTCGGCGGCAGAGTTCCTCAGTTGGTTAGGGACTCTGAGCGAGCGCAAGCCCTACGTGATCGCGTTGGCGGATGGCCAGACCGATCTCGATCCGGCGCAGTGGTTGCGGCGCGGGGTGGACGATCTTTTGTTGAAGCCTTTCGAAGCCAAGGAGCTGAAAATGCGTCTGGCGGTGATGGAGACGCGGGTGGCGCGGCGGGCGCAGCAGGCGGAGGTCTTGGGTAAAGTGCGCCGTAACCAAGGGCGGTTCGAGAGTCTGTTCCTGGAGGCGCCGGATGCCATCATGATTTTGAAAAATCGTCAGGGGAAGGTGATCGGCGTGAATCGCGCTGTGAAAGAGATACTGGGATATGATGGTAAATCGTTGTTAGGAAAATTTATGTCGCTGGTGTTCCCCGACATTTTTGGGCGCGATGGGTTGGCATCGCGCGGGGATGTCCTCAGTGGTGCGACGGTGTTGAACGCGGTGCCGTACCGCAGGCCGGATGGCGGCATGCGCTTTTTGGATATTAGCATGTCGGCGATCCCGTGGGACAAGGGCTATGCGGTGATGATGGTATGTCGGGACGTGACCGGGCGTGAGGGTGCCGAGGGCGGGCGCATTCGGGATTCGAAAGACGAGGCGATGGCGAGGTTCGCCGAGGGGGTGTCGCGAGAGTTTGGCGACATACTTACCTCGCTGGGTGGCAATTTGTCGCTGCTGGAGTCGGCGGCGTTCCTGAGCGAGGATTCTCGCGAGGTGATTTCGCACGCGCAGGACGCGTGCGAGCGCGGTCGCGAGCTGACCGGGGACATCGCTGCGTTTGGTGGTGCGGGTCGCAGGCGGCGCCGGGGCGAGGTGGAGATCGGGGCGCTGGTGGAGAAATCGGTTCAGTTCGCGTTGTTTGATTCCGAGGGGATCCGTCCGGTGTTTCGCTTCGGTGATGAGCTGATGCCGGTGCTGGGTGACAGTGGGCAACTGCGGCGGATGGTGGAGGCGTTGGCATCGAACGCGGTGCGAGCGATGGGAGCTGCGGGGAGTGGAGGCCAGATTGGTGTGGCGATCGAGAACGTGGCGATCGGGCGTTCGAGCGAGTTGCCGCTGCGCGAGGGGAGCTACGTGCGCGTGAGTTTGAGTGATGAGGGGGCGGGCATGAGTGAGGTCGATTTGAGGAGGGTGTTCGATCCGTATTTCGCGGGCGAGGGCGGTGGCCGGGGGTTTGGGCTGACTCAGGTGGCGTCGATCGTCCGTCAGCACGACGGCCATGTCTGTGTTCGATCGCAGCCTGGGGAAGGGGCGTGTTTTGAAGTTTATCTGCCTGCGGCGGAGGGGGCGAGGCGCCCGGCTGGGGCTTCCGATCCGGCGTCGAAGGGGAGTGGTATGCGGGTGTTGGTGTTGGATGACGAACCGCATATTCGGTTGGTTCTGGAGCGGGCGCTGGCCGCTGCTGGGCACGAGGTCTATTGTGTGGCGACTGGCGACGAGGCGTTGAAGGCTTTCCACAAAGCGGACGATTTCGGGCGCGGGTTTGACGTCTTGCTCTTCGACCTCGACATCCGTGGCGGCATGGGAGGCAAGCAGGCGCTGGCGCGCATTCGTTCGACTCACCCTGGGGTGAAGGCGATCGTCACCACGGGATTTGTCGATGACGAGGTGTTAGAGAATTATCTCGAACACGGCTTCTGTGGCGTGCTTTGCAAGCCGTTCCGCCTTGAACACCTGACTTCGGCCGTGGAGCGGTTGGGCGGCGCCGGCAGGTGAGTTTGGAGTCCGATTAGAGCCTGAGGAGTTTGGCGCTGTGGATGCTTTCGTCGGCGAGTAGTTCGTCGCGTCGAGATCGCCGTCGAGGTTGATGACGGTGAGGGCGCGTTCGCCGACTTGGTTACGGCTGAGCGACATGCTGGCGATGTTGGCGCCGTGTTTGGCGAGGACGGTGCCGATGGCGCCGACGACGCCGGGGGTGTCGGTGTTGCTGACGAGCAGGACATTGCCCTCGGGGTCGGCCTCGACTCGGTGCTCGTTGATTTTCACGATGCGTGGGGTGGTGCCGAAGAAGGTGGCGGAGACGGAGGCTTTCTCGGCGTCGTGGCCGGCGACTAGCTCGATCAGCTCGGTGAATTCGGCGGCTCCTGAAGGGCGGGTTTCGCTGACGGTGAGGCCGAGTTTTTCGGCGACGCCTGGGGCGTTGATGTGGTTGACTGACTCGTCGCCACAGGCGCGCTGCAGGTAGCCTTTGATCGCGGCGCGGGTGATTAGCGCGGTTTCCAGTTCGGCGACTTTTCCGGAGTAGTTGATGCTGAGGAATTCGGCGCCTTGCGGTGCGAGCTGGGAGAGCATTTTGCCCATCGCCTCGCAGAGTTCGAGGTAGGGGCCGAGCAGTTCGGCGGTCTTTCCGTCGATGCTCGGGGTGTTGACTGAATTGACGATGGTGCCTTCGACTAACATGTTGCGAACGTTGCGGGCGATTTCGATGCCGACGCTCTCTTGTGCTTCTTCGGTCGATGCGCCGAGGTGGGGGGTGAACACCATTTGCGGCGACTTGAGCAAGGGGGAATCGGCAGGCGGCGGTTCTTCCTCGTAGACGTCGAGCGCCGCTCCGGCGACGTGTCCGGATTCGATGGCGGCGAGCAGTGCGGACTCGTCGACCAAGCCACCGCGGGCGCAGTTGACGATGCGCACGCCGGGCTTGCATTTGGCCAAGCGGTCGGTGTCGAGCAGGTGTCGCGTCTCGTCGGTGAGAGGCATGTGCAGGGTGATGAAATCGGCGGTGGCCACTGCGTCGTCGGCGTTGTCGCAGAGTTCGATCTGTAGGGCGCGGGCGCGGCTGGGGGAGAGGTAGGGGTCGTAGGCGACGACGCGCATGCCGAAGGCCATGGCGCGGCGGGCGAACTCGGTGCCGATGCGACCCATGCCGAGCACGGCGAGCGTCTTTTTGTTGAGTTCGACGCCTTTGAATTTTTTGCGATCCCAGTTACCGGCGACCATGGTGGCGTGTGCCTGCGGGATATTTCTGGCCAGCGCGGTCATCAGGCTGAAGGCGTGTTCCGCGGTCGAGATGGTGTTGCCCGCCGGGGTGTTCATGACGATGACGCCGTTTCGGGTGGCGGCGGGGATGTCGATGTTATCGACACCGACTCCTGCGCGACCGATGATTTTTAGGTTTTTCGCCTGGTCGAGCACCTCGGCAGGAATTTTTGTTTGCGAGCGGACGATGATGCCTTCGTATTTGGCGGCATCGGCGAGCAAATCTTTTGGCGAGATGCCGATACGGACATCGACATCGAGTGCGGGATCGGCTTGGAGTTCCTCGATACCCGCATCTGCGATGGGATCGGCGACAAGAACCTTGTGTTTTGGCATAGGGCGGCATCGATAGGCGGGCGGCGCTGGCTTGTCAATTCACGGCTCGCTTTGCCTTTCGGGGGGGCTTCGCGGCTGCCGAGAGTTGCGTTTTGCTCGAAATTCAAGAAGGTATCTTCGCTTGACCTTCCTTGCTAGAGCGTCAGAATGGCGCGCGATGCCAAAGAAGACGACTGCAAAGAAAAAGACACCTGTTGCCAAAAATGCTCCTGCTGCCAAAAAGGCACCAGCTGCAAAGAAGGCGCCAGTTGCAAAGAAGGCGCCTGCCAAGAAGGCGAAGAAGCCGCGTAAGGCTAGATACAAGCCGCGCGAATTTTCGTCGAAGGTGGTGGATGGTGATAGTCGGGCGCCGAGCCGAGCGATGCTCCATGCCGTTGGCTTCCGCAAAGACGATTTTACGCGATCGCAGGTCGGTATCGCTTCGACGTGGGCGAACGTGACGCCGTGCAACATGCACATTGATAAGTTGGCTCGCGAGGCTGAGAAGGGGGTCAATGCCACCGGCGGTAAGGGTGTGATATTCAATACCATCACGGTTT
>QIKC01000212.1 GCA_003232855.1 Verrucomicrobiales bacterium | reverse complement strand
AAGTCGTTGGGAGCTCATAGGGTGGGGGAAAGTGCGGAGAATAGGAGGTGAAAACGGATTCGGAAAGTTCTAATTTTTTGGCTGTCAAAATACAGACGTGGATTGAGTCGTTGCGACCGGTTCATTGGATTAAGAGCGGCTTCTGTTTGGCCGCTCTTTTTTTTAGTGGGCAAGGGGGCGACTGGCAGGCGTGGCATAGTGTCTTGCCGCTACTATTTGGGATGTCATTGCTATCGAGTGCAGGATACCTCTTGAACGATTTGCTGAATGTCAGCGAGGATCGCCATCACCCACGGAAATTGCACCGGCCGATTGCTTCCGGAAGGATGTCGGTGTTGGAGGCCGGGGCTCTAGGCGGGGTAGTGCTGATTTTAGGGTTCGGTGCTTTATGGGCCTTTTACGGATCGGGGAAGGTCTTTGCGATGGGGGTGGTTTACGTGTTAATTACATCTTCCTATTCGCTACTACTCCGTAGGTTGCCGCTGCTGGATGTTATGTTTCTTTCCAGCGGTTTTGTGGTGAGGGTTGCGGCTGGTGCCTTTGCATTAGGGGTGACCCCGACTTGGTGGTTGATGATGTGTACCTATTCGCTAGCGCTATTGCTGGGGTTTGGAAAGCGTAAAGGGGAGCTGTTGTTGCTGAAAAAAGGAGGGGTTGATCCTGAGCAGACTCGCAGTTCTTTGAGAGGGTACACGGTCATGTTGCTCGATGTGATTATCGGATTTTGCGTATTGTTGAGTGTATTTGGGTATTTAGGTTTTGCGATGTTCCGTCGAGATCCGTGGATTATCGCAAGTGTTGTGCCTGTTGCCGTTGGAATGTTGCACTATCTTCGGCTCGCTTGGCGTTCGAACTGGATCGAGGTGCCCGAACGGCTGTTGCTTAGGAGCCCAATGTTACTGGTTTCAGTGATCGCGTGGTTAGCTTGTGTGGTGATCGCAGGGATCAACTAATTGAATTTTGTCATGAGGTTGCTTAAATATTTGCATCAGCCGGTCTATGCCAAGCGGTTGGAAGTGTTGAGTGGGATGATTGCGTCGCACCTTCGCGAGGGTGACGGTGTGCTAGATGTCGGGTGCGGATCCGGCCAATTGGGGCGGGCGATTCTCGATCACCCTAGCCGCCCAAGCAAGCTCACTGTTGAAGGATGCGAAAAATTTCGACGGGGTGACGAACTCATTCCGACCCTCCAGATCGATGGGCACTCGATTCCAGCTGCGGACGGGGAATTTGATGTGACCATTCTCGCTGACGTGGTGCATCATGAAGAGAAACCCGATTTGTTACTGAAAGAGGTGGTGCGCGTTACGCGCCGATTCGTGATTTTAAAGGATCACGTTCCCGAGGGTTTTTTGGCCTTCCAGCGCATCTGTTTCATCGATTGGGCCGCGAATAGTCCGTATGGAGTTAAATGTCTTTACCGATATCCGAGTGCGGCCGAGTGGAGAAGGAAGTTTACTAGCCTTGGCCTCGAGGTGGTCGAAGAGATTACTTCGATTGATTTGTATCCTCCAGTGTTGAATGTTCTCTTCGGAAAGCGGTTGCAGTATTTTTCTGTGCTGGAGAAAATCAATCAGGCGTGATTATGTTTGAGAACGGGGCATTACATTATCGGAAGAATGTGTGAATGGGCGATTTGAAGACAGCGGAACGAACTTTTCTTGGCGTGTGGGTGAGTTCGCGGTGCGCAGCTATTGTAGTGGTGCTCTTGGCGGGTGCATTGGGTTGGCTTGGGTTGGGGCAAACAATACGGGAGAGCGATCAGGCGAGTTTGCTGTTGGGCGCATTGAATCTGAGCCGGGATTGGCAACCGTCTGGGGCGGGGCTCTATAACTATGAAAATCAGTGGTTTACCTACTGGATTTTATGCGGCTTCGGCCGACTCTTTGATTTGCTGTCAGATGGTGGGGTGGAGCAATTTGTTGGGTTCTTTAACACTGTAGCGTTAGTCATCTGTTGGGGCGGAGTGTCGGCGGCGGTCGTTTTCGCTGCTGGCCGGAGTTGGGCTGGACTGGCTGTTGCGAGTGGAGTGTTTTTGTCACCGGTTTGGCTGATGAGTTTGCCTCTCCTCTCTTCGAATGTGATTTCTGCTGGATTTCTTGGGCTTTGGATAGTTGCAATGGAAATGGGAAAGGGCAGAGAGGGGAAACTTGGCTGGGGGATCGCAGTTGTCTCGGGGGCGCTCGCATTCTGTGCTGTCGGTTGTCGCGTTGATGCGGCATTTGTATTACCTGCTTGGGCGGTTGCATGGTGGGGGCTTGGAAGGGGTTGGGTAGGGATGTTGCGGGAGAATCGCCTCTGGTTGAGTGTTGTTGGGGCCGTGGCTGCTGTTGTAATAGGGAGGCTATTAAGCGCAGAGGCCTCCGGGTCTTGGTCGCCATTTTTCCATTGGAAAACTTTCGCTGGGTTTACGGTGTTTGGGCTTGGTGGTGTCGCATTTTGGTTTGTAGCGCTGTTCGTCATGGGAATCGTTGGATTGGTGGGGAGGGGATCAGGCCGCCGAGACACATGGCTGAAGTTGGTCTGGGTTGCCTTGTTGCTATTTCCAGTGGTGTTTTACGCCAGAGTGCTCTTCAGCCCTCGTCATTTTTTGACCGGAGCATTGGTGGTGACCTTGAGTGGATGCTTCGCTGGGGCGGAGGTAATGTGGGCGAACATTTTTCGGAGCAAGGCGCGCTGGTTGATGTTCGCTGGGTGGGCTTCGCTTGTTTTGCCACTGGTAGTGGGTGTTAGGCTCCAATCGCTGAGTGCTGGCAAGCTGACGCTTGGGGCAGATGCGACCGAGTTTCCGACTACTGATGGGAATTGGGTGATGGGAGGGTATGTGCATTTTTTGCGGCGTCTTTCTTCAGCGAGCATTCGACCGATTGATCACAACCAAAGAGTTTGGGGGGCATGGTGTCGTGTTCCTGCCGATGCGGTTGGGGACGAGTCGTTCAATGTCGTTTCAGCGGGATTGAGCAGCTACGGAAGGCTTTGGGCGACGTGGCACAAGAAGGCGTTGCAACGAGATGGTGGTGGGCTGGCGAGTCGGATTAGCGACGGGGAGATGGTGCTTTTTGATGATCGGTCGTTGACGAAAAAAAGAATGTTCTCGACGAGGGGGAAGAATAATGAACCTGCGCCACTGAGTGCGGTGAGGAACTTATCAGGTGCATCGATTGTCGGGGAGTTTCAAAGCGCGCGGATTCTGAAGGGGGGGCGAGACAGTTCCTCCACTGAGGGTGGTGAACTGTTGGCGAGGTCAGGTGCAATCAGCGGGTTGGTAAAAGGGAACGGCATGCTTTTTGAACCCGCCGCTGAATGGACGAAACTACTGCCTCGGTCTTCCGATGAATATATTTGGATTGTCGTCGATGTTTTAGGTGGCGAAGTGGGCGACCCCGATTGGGGGGAGGCTAGAGAATTCAATGGTGTGAGATATCAAGTGTGGGAGGGGTCGAAACCGCCAAATTTTGTTGAGTCAATTTCAACAATGAGCGCGTGGGTTGCTCGGTCGGAACTCCCCCGATTTTTCAATGTAAGCAATTACTGATTTGTCCTGCAGATGCTCGGCTGTGCTGTGGCGAAATCGTGAGGCTGTTGATAATATGCTATTGCGATTGAAGTAGCGAAAGAGGGTGGCGACTCTTGTGAATTCGTGTAGTTCGGCGTTGCAATCGGGGGGACTTGCGTGTTGCATCGACCATGGGGCGCTCACATGCGTCTTTTGGTCGATTTACCGCTCCCTCAATGCCATGAAAATTATCTGGAACCGCCCACCCTGCGCTCGCGCAGAGTATTTCTGAGTATCTACAGGTGCCGCTTTGCGACGCTACGGTGACTTCGTTCCCGGATGGCGAGACTTTCGTCAAGATTAACGAGAACATCCGTGGGCGCGATTTGTTCATCATTCAGCCGACTTGCCCGCCGACTAACTCGAATCTGATGGAGTTGCTGATCACCGTCGATGCGGCGCGGCGCTCGAGCGCGGCGCGGATTACGGCGGTGATCCCCTTTTTCGGCTACGCGCGGCAGGATCGCAAAGACCAGTCGCGGGTGCCGATCACTGCTAAGCTGGTGGCGAATTTGCTGGTGGCGGCGGGCGTGAATCGGGTGCTGACGATGGATCTCCATGCCGGGCAGATTCAGGGCTTTTTCGATATCCCGGTGGACCATCTCTACGCGGCGCCGGTGCTGATCGAGTATTTGCGCGAGAGGGGGGTGAGCGACCTGACGGTGGTGTCGCCGGATGTCGGCGGCTTGAAAATGTCGGACGCTTATGCGAAGGCGCTGGATTGCCCGCTGGCGATCGTCGGCAAGCGGCGCATCAGCGCCACGAAGGTGGAGGCGATCAATGTGATCGGCGAGGTCGAGGGACAGGATGTGTTGCTGGTGGACGATATGACGGAGACGGCGGGGACGCTGTGTGCGGCGGCAGAACTGCTTAAGGATCATGGTGCTAAGAGGATTTTCGCTGGGGTTTCGCACGGTGTTTTGGGGGAGATCGGGCAGAGGCGGCTGGCGGATTCGGTGATCGAGGAGCTGATCACTACTAACAGCACGCCGATGGCTAAGGGGCCGAAAGTGACTACCCTGAATATCGCGCCGCTGATGGGCGAGGGCATCCGCCGCATCCATAACGACGAATCGGTCACTTCTCTTTTTGACATCGCCCCTAAGGGGGAATAGGATCCCCGCCCGCTGCGCTTTTTTTAATTTTTGCGCAAGTCCCAAACAGAGAACACGTTATGGCAAATCAGGTAAATCTTAAAGCAGAAAAACGCGAGGTCATCGGCAGCGCAGCAGTGGGGCGCTTGCGTCGCGACGGGATGATTCCCGGTGTTGTTTACGGCGCTAAGCAAGATACTTACGCGGTGCAAGTGGACGCGAAGGTCTTCAGAAATCTCCTGCGCAGCAGTGCCAGTGAGCAGATTTTGGTGAATTTGCAGATCGAGGGCGCTAAGGAGGCGAACAAGTTGGCATTGATCCAAGAGGTGCAGCACCACGCGTTAAGCGGTGCTATTTTGCACATCGATTTCAACGCAGTGAACGAGGATCAGGAGATTCACGCGCGGGTGCCGATCGAACTCACTGGTGAGGCGATTGGAATCAAGCAGGGCGGTATCCTCGATACGCAGTTGCACGACATCGAGGTGCATTGCTTGCCGAAGCACCTGCCGGAGTTGCTCAAATTTGATGTCAGTGGGCTCGATATCGGTGATTCGCTCGCTATCGGAGCTGCAGAGTTTCCGGAGGGTGTTAGCGCGACGCTGGAGGACAGCGTGTTGATCGCGATCGTTAACGAGACGCGTGCTGCGGCTTCTGAGGGTGAGGACGAGGATGGTGATGCTGCCGAAGGCGAAGCGGCCGAGGGTGACGCCGCGGAGGGCGGCGAGGACTAACTCGCCCCGTGCTGTTTCCAATGCGTTGTTTTGAGCATGGATGCGGGTGATGGTGGAGCTCCGTTGCGGCTGGTCGTCGGATTGGGCAATCCGGGCGGGAAATATGCGGACACGCGGCACAACGTCGGATTTATGATCGCCGATGTCTTGGCGGCGGAGGCCGGGGTGAGCTTCGGCGAGGAGAAGCGTTGGCAGACCCAGATCGCTAAGGTAGGCAGCCGATATTTTATCAAACCGCAGACTTACATGAACGAGAGCGGGGTCGCGGTGGGCAAGGTCGCGACGTTTTACAAGATCGCGCCGGAGGAGATATTGGTGATTTACGACGATCTCGACCTACCGCTCGGTCGCTTGCGTATCCGTGGCGGGGGCTCGGCGGGGGGGCACAATGGAATGAAATCGATCATCGCCCACCTCGGTACGCAGGGTTTTGCGCGCTTACGGGTGGGGATCGGGCGTTTGGAGGGCGGGGCGATCGGGCACGTTTTGGGAAAATTTCGCAAAGAAGAGCAATCCGAGCTTGAAAAGTCGATAAAAAACGCGGTATTAGCAACCGCCTTGATCACCGAACAAGGATTGTCGGCGGCAATGACGCGTTTTAACTCTTCGGGCGAACCGAAGGGGCGTAAGCGGAAGGCGGAATCAGATGCCAAAAAAACTTCACCCGAAGCCGACAATGAGTCAGCTGAAGGCAACGAGACAATAAACAAATGAAAAAAAACTATGAGGGCGTTATCGTCCTAAACACTACGGGTCGCGAGTCGGACATTGATCAGCTTGTGCAGGAAGTCGGTCGTGAGATCGAAGACGAAGGGGCTTCCCTCGAGCAGATCGAACAGATCGGCCGAAAGGAATTCGCTTACAATGCGCGCAAGCTGGCTTCCGGCCACTATGTGAACTACCACTTTCAGGCTGAGCCGACGGTGATCGCGAAACTACAGGAACGTCTGAAGTTAAATAGCGCGGTTCACTTGCAGCACTATCAGGTGCGTTAGTTCGGAGCGCGGATTTGTAATTCGCTTTCTGTGCGGGTCAAAGGATCGAGCGGTGCCCCTCCGCGTCTGTGAAGATGTGGTTTTGTTGGGTAGCCGATAGGGTTCGGCTCTCGATCTTTGGTCGAGTAACGAATCATGACGCAAGCTCCCTTGCTGGTTGCTAGGGGGGCGTTTGCGTATGCGCGCGCTATCCAGAAACCTCTCCGCGCAGGTCGCGCATGCTGTGTAAGCTTCCCAGTGCGATGTCACGTGGGCGGCGCGCGCCTTTTTGACGCTTGACCCCGAGTTTGGTTTGAGTGCGGTGGAAGACCGCATCGACGAACTTTTCGCTGCCGATGACCAGCCCGTCGGCGAAGTAACGGATGCGGCAGCGTAGGACGGTCGGGCTGGGGAGGTGGCCGCGTTGGCGGCGCACCGTTTCCACTCGTGCCTCGGGAATGCGTGAACGGGGCTTCCCCGCACGCGGGATGTCGCCCTCGGGGCCGTCCGAGTGGCCAGATCGTGAACCCTCTTCAAACATGAACAATCTGTAGCGAGCGGCGTGATCGCGCCAGGCGGTGCGGGTTGGAAACGGGTCTGTCGTTTCGCTGATGGTGTGGGCGATGCCTTCCCGGGCAATTAAATTTCCGGCTATCGCTTCTCCGTAGCCGCTCCATCGGTACGATTTTGGATCATCGACGATCCCGGCACGCACCGGGTTAAGGTCGATATAGGCGGCGATTGTCTGCAACGCACCGCTCCCGGCCGGCCCACCTTTCGCCTCGCGCATGGCCTCGACAAGCACGCTCTTGTAGCGGTCATCCCAGAGCGGGCCTTTGCGTCCGATCCGCATGTTGTACCATTGGGTGTAGCGTTGTTTGAGCTCGCGCATGAAGGTGGGTAGATCGAGTAGCCGAGCTTCGAATTTTGCCCTAAATTTGCGGTATGCGGATTCACCAAGCGCTTTGTGGAAGGCGAAATCCTTGCGGAGAATTTGGAGTCCTTTTGGCGTGTAGATGGGCTTGAGCCTAGCGAATAAAGCCTCGTCGGACAGGTTCCTTAGCGCCTCTTCGTTGCGATGGGGAACCTCGAGCAGCAGGTGAAAATGGTTGCGCATGATGCAGTAGGTAAGCACTCGGATGCCGGTCATTTCGGCGTAAGCGCGCAACAGGAACCGGAAGTGAGCCTTCTCGGTGCGGCTTTCGAAGACACGCCGTTCGTCGATGGAGCGACTCATGCAGTGGTAGTAGTTTGCCGAGTTGCTTGGGTCGCCGAGGATGCGGGGGTGTCTCATTGGATTTGAGATGTGGGGGAAAACTTGGTTTGGAAAGAGAAAATGTCCGGACTTTATGTGAGCGACGATCCCGTCATCATTGGCGGAATCGAATAATAGCGGCATATTGCATACAATTCCACAAAAATATACCCCGTCCCTATTAAATCGTCCTTATTAAAGGATGGTGGTGGCGTTAGCGCTGCAGCCATCCGGCGGCTTCTTTGGCAAAGTAGGTGAGCACGGCGCTGGCGCCGGCGCGGTGGATGCCGAGTAGGCTTTCTAGGACCACTTTCTCGCGGTCGATCCAACCGGCGGCGGCGGCGCTTTGGATCATTAGGTATTCTCCGCTGACCTGGTAGGCGGCGATGGGGAGGTCGAACTCGGCGGCGAGCAGGGCGACGATGTCGAGATAGGGGCCGGCGGGTTTGACCATGAGCATGTCGGCGCCTTCGTCGGCGTCGAGCGCCGCTTCGCGCAGCGCCTCACGGCTGTTGGCGGGATCCATTTGGTAGGTTTTTTTGTCGCCGGCTTTGGGCGCGGAGTCGAGCGCGCCGCGGAAGGGGCCGTAGTAGGCGGAGGCGTATTTGGCGGTGTAGGCGAGGATCGATACTTCGTCGAAACCGTCGTCGTCGAGCGCCTCGCGGATGGCGGCGACGCGGCCGTCCATCATGTCGCTGGGGGCGACGATGTCGGCACCGGCGCGCGCTTGGCTGAGCGCTTGCTGGCAGAGCACCTCGACGCTTTCGTCGTTGAGAATGCGCCCGTCGGCGGCGACTAGGCCGTCGTGGCCGTCGCTGTTGTAGGGGTCGAGGGCGACATCGGTGATGACGGTGACTTCGGGTGTGGCGGCTTTGATGGCGCGGATGGCGCGCTGCACCAGGCCGTCGTCGTTATACGATTCCTCGGCGCCCGGCGTCTTGAGGCGCTCGTCGGTGGCGGGGAAGAGGACGACGGAGCGCAACCCGAGCGCTGCGGCTTCGGCGACTTCAGTGGTGAGCCCGGGCAGGCTCCAGCGGCGGCAGCCGGGCATGGAGGCGATTTCTTCGTCGCGCTCGCCGTCGTGGATGAATAGGGGGTAGATGAGGCTTTCGGTCGAGAGGCGGGTTTCGCGACACAGGCCGCGCAGGGCGGCGGATTTGCGGTTGCGGCGGGGGCGTTGGGGTAGGTCGAGCATCTGGCGGGTCGGGGCAGGGAGGGGTGTGTGTTGCGCACTGAACACTGCATCGCGTCTGCTGACCATCGAATTACGTCCTGTTCTCGGGAGGATATTTTCTCTCGCGAGTGTTGGATTTGCCGTTTTGATGACGTAATCTGGTGGGTGCGGTGCTGATTTTCGCTCTCCCTCGACGACGAATGCTTCGATTGATTTATAGTTTTTCCTTATTGTTAGTGAGCCCGCTGGTTTCAGCGCCGGTCGGCGAGATCGCGTTTCGGACGATCGACGGCGTCCCGGCAGCGCTCTCCGATTATGCGGGCAAGGTGGTGCTGTTGGTGAACGTCGCCAGCAAATGTGGCTACACGGGGCAGTATGCGGGGTTGCAGGTGCTGCATGAGCGTTACGCGGATCGGGGGCTGGTGGTGTTGGGTTTCCCTTGTAACGATTTTGGCGGGCAGGAGCCGGGGGGTGCCGAGGAGATTAAGGCGTTCTGTTCGACGAAATACGGTGTGACGTTCCCGATGGCGGCGAAGGTGGAGGTCGGTGGCAAGGGGGCGCACCCGCTTTATAAATTGCTCACGGGTGAGGCGACCAACCCGCGCTTTTTCGGCTCGGTGAAATGGAATTTTGAGAAATTTTTGATCGGTCGAGAGGGGCAGGTTTTGAACC
>QIKC01000007.1 GCA_003232855.1 Verrucomicrobiales bacterium | reverse complement strand
TTGAACATTTCATGAGTGTCGATATCAAGATCCCATCCGTCGGCGAGTCGATCGTCACGGGCTACATCGCCCAGTGGCATAAGGCGAGCGGCGACGCGGTCGCGGTCGGCGACTTGCTGCTGACCTTGGAGACCGATAAGATCTCCACTGAGATCGCCGCCGACACGGCAGGCGTGCTGGAAATTCTGGTGCCGGAGGGCGAGGAGGTCGCCATCGGCTCCTCCGTTGGTCGCATCGGCGATGCGGCGGCAGCGGTCGCCATCGCGGCTCCTGCTGCGATCCCCGCAGCAGAGCCGGAGCCGGAGCCGACACCGGAGCCAGTGCCCGCCGCCCCGGTTGTCGCCCCGGCGGCGATCCCCGTGGCTGTGCCGCCGCCTCTCACGGAACCCGCTTCGGCTCCGAGATCATCCGGTCGCAAGGCGCCGGTCTCGCCGGTGGTCAAGCGCCTTGCCAAAGAGAACGGCGTCGATCTTTCGCGCATCGTCGGCACTGGCAAGCGCGGTGCGATTCTGAAAAAGGACGTGCAGGCGTATATCGACAGCGGGGGCCAGGTGGCTCCGGCTCCCGTTCCCGCCGCGCCTCCGGTCGCCGCCGCGCCCCCGGTTGCCGCTGCACCTCCGGTCGCCGTTCCCTCCCCGTCGGCACAGGCCACGACCCTACCGAAGCCCGACTTCAGCTTGCGCCCGGCGCCGCAGCCGTCGCCCATCGCCGCGTCGCTCGAAGAAGGCGGCCGCATCACGCGAAAGCGCCTGTCGCCGCTGCGCCGCAAGATCGCCACCCAGTTGGTCGCCGCGCAGCAGCAGGCCGCCCTGCTCACCACCTTCAACGAGTGCGATATGTCCGCGGTGATGAAACTGCGCAAGGACGTGCAGGAAGACTTCGTCGCCAAGCACGGCGTCAAGCTCGGCTTCATGTCGCTGTTTATCAAAGCGGTGGTCGACGGACTCAAAGAGGTGCCCGCCATCAACGCGCGCATGGATGGCGACGATTTGATCCTCAATCATTTCTTCGACATCGGCGTCGCCGTTGGCACCAAACGCGGGTTGGTGGTGCCGGTGGTGCGCGATTGCGATCAGAAAACCTTCGCCGAGATCGAGACCGATATTGGCACCTACGCCGCCAAGGCGCGCGACGGAAAACTGGTGCTCGCCGACCTACAGGGCGGCGTGTTCACCATTTCCAACGGCGGCATTTACGGATCGATGCTCTCGACCCCCATCATCAACCCGCCGCAGTCTGGAATCCTCGGCATGCACAATATCATGCAGCGCCCGATGGCGGTCGACGGCGAGGTGGTCGTGCGCCCGATGATGTACCTCGCCCTCAGCTACGATCACCGCATCGTCGATGGCAAAGAGGCGGTGACTTTCCTGGTGCGCGTCAAAGACTGCATCGAAAACCCGGCGCGCCTGTTGGTCGGCGCGTAGTCTTTCCAGAGGCCGCACTTGCGCTCATCGTATTTTGGTCGTGCGGGCACTGCCCGCTCTAAGGGACAGACCCTTCGAGGTGAATTGTTAGATCTGATCACCAGCCACTAATCACTAATCACCAGCATTGCTGGCGGGTCGTGGGGTCATGATGTGGAGGACCTCGTCGGCGATGAAGAGCCGGTTGCGGCGGTTGCCGGTCATTTCATGGAGGAGTCCCTGACGCACCCAGAAATCGACGGCATTGGAGATCTTTTGGAATGGCTCGCCGCTGGCTTTGGCGTAGGCGGCGATGGAGATGATGGGGCTGCCGAAGATGGCATCGAGCAGGGCGGCGGCGGCGGCGGGGACTCGCTTGGTTTTTTGGATCTGGAGGCGGCGGGACTGGTGGAGGTCGAGGACTTTATTGGTATCGCCAAGGGCGGCGACGGCGGTCTCGCGGACTCCGGTGAGAAAATATTCGAGCCACTCGCGCCACGCTCCCTCCCGGCTGACGGAGAGCAGGTGCCGGTAGTTTGTTGAACTGGAATTCGAGAGAATAAGGATTTTCTATATTGCGCCGAATTTCATTTCAACGTAATAAGAAGATTTCTTATTGTTCCAATCAGGTGATCGCCGAGCCACTGGCGGACGATGCGCTTCAACTGGCCGATAAGTTGCAGAAACTGCGCGAACAGTGTGTCTCCCAAGGGGGGGGCGAGTGATTGCGCAAGTGGGTTTGATCGACTACCGATTTTTCCATGCGCAAACGACGTAGTTTCTATTTGGGCGATTCTGATCACGCTGACGGCTGCAATTTCTACCACATCGTCGTCCGCGCTTCCGGCGGGGATGCGCTCTTCGACGCCGACATGCGGGATGCGTTCCGCGAGATCCTCACCAGACAGCTTCAATTCAGCGGTCTCCGTTGTCTGGCCTGGTGCATCATGGATAACCATTTCCATCTGTTGCTGGAAGTGCCGCATAAGGAGCGGGCGCTGGAGGGCTGGTCGGAGGACGATTTGCTCGCTCGGGTGGCGGTTTTGCAAAGTGAGTATTCGACGAAAATACTGCTCGGCCAGATGCAGGCGCATCAGGAGAACGGCGAGGCGAAACAGGTCGCGCAGATCGCCTCGCGGGTGCGTGCGCGGCTGTTCGATTTGTCGGCCTTCATGAAGGAGCTCAAAATGAAGATGACCGGCGCCTATCGGGCGGCGCATGATAGGCGCGGGACGCTGTGGGAAGGGCGCTTCAAGAGCCTGCTGGTGGAGCGCGGCGAGGCGCTGCGCGTGATGGCAGCCTACATCGATTTGAACTCGGTGCGCGCCGGGCTGGTTGACGATCCAAAGGACTACCGCTGGTGCAGCTACGCGGCGGCGATGAGGGGGGTGAAAGGAACGCGTTCGGGGCTGGCTTTGGCGGTGACTGGAAAGGCGGGCTCGCCGTGGCGTGCGGTGTCTGCAGAGTATTACAAATTGCTCTTTGGCACCGGCTCTGGGGACAGCAGATCCGGGTTTAGCGCGAGGCAGATTAAGAGGATGTTAGACGAGGGCGGGAAGCTGCCGATGGCGGCGGCGCTGCGCTGTCGGGTGCGCTATTTTACGGACGGTGTGGTGTTGGGAAGCGAGGAGTTCGTCGATGCCTTTTTCGAGCACAACCGGAGCGAGTTCGGGGTGCTGCGGGAGGAAGGGGCGCGATTGATGCGCGGAGCCGATTGGGGAGGGCTGCGTACGCTGCGCGCCCTCAGGGTCGAGGCGATGACGCTACCGAAGAGACGCGGTTTCCGACGGTAGCGCGGGACGCTTGTAGGGAGGGAGATCGATTTTCTTCAAAATGGTGTGAGATGCACGCTTTCCGGGCGGTCGGCTTTGTCGGCTTCCTGATTTTAGACCGGCAGGATCGTGAGTGTTTTAAGGGACAGACCCTTCGAGGCTCTTCGAGGTTGGCTGTCGCGGGTTATGACGGAGAAGATGTCGCTATTGAGTGCAGTGAGGTTGAGCAGGGTGGCATCGAGGGCGGTGGCTTTTTCTTTGAATTGCTGGGAGCTCATGTGGGGCGCGATGGGGCGATTGACTAGGATTGACTAGGATTGACTAAGATTGACTAAGATTGACTACGGCGAGGGCTGTTGAATTATCGTAAGGCGCTGATTATAAGGTGATTGAGGTGTTTTTCTGGCGTCCGTCACTTTGGGTGCCAAACGGTGGATTTGGTGGTTCCTTTTTTGAAAATCAGATCCATTTTTTTCATTTTCTGGAGCAAGTTGCCGATTTTACGGTTTTTTTGCTTCTGATTCAGTGCGGTCGAGAGTTTTTCCTCGAGTAGGCGGTTGATCTCAGAGCGCGTGGCCTGCTTGAACTCCGCGAGGTATTTGAGAATCAGGTCGCAGAAGTAGGCGTCATCGAAGGCGCGATGCTTGATGTAGGCGGCTTTTTGTTCGGGTTCGACGGCGAGCGACGAGCTGAGGCGGAAGTTGGGGCGGCGACCTTCGACCAGGCCACGTCGTTTCAGAGCCGTGGCCAGCTTTTCATCGTGAAGGGGACGATTTTTTTGCAGGTCATCGAGTGCGCGAATTTCGGCAAAACCAAGATCGGGGTGGGCGAGGATGGCTCTGCTGTAGTTTTCGTTCAGAAAGCGCCCGGCTAGGTGAAGCCGCACGCGTTCGGGGGAAGAGGTATCGAAGTCGGGTAGTGGGAGGTAGCGGCTGGCCTGACCGCGAAACAGGATCTGGCTGATTCCGAAACCCATGGTGTCGATCATGCGGAGGTTGACCATCGCGGTGGCGAGGAATCGATTGCGGTAACGGGAGGGGGTTTGGGCGGTGCTGATGTATTGCTCGGGATCGCCATCGAAGAAGCTCCCTGCATTTTGAAAGATGAGTTCGCCGGGGCGCTCGGTGACGATGATCCGCTCGCTGAGGGTGTAGTCCTGGTGGGCGATGCAGTTGTGTAGCGCCTCGAGGACGATGCGCTGCTCGTACTTGGGGATCTCGATCGCGATCAGGCTGTCTGCTGGCAAGAGGGTGAGCTTGATGTTGCGAATACGCCGGTAGAGCTGGGAGGTGGTAAGAAAGAAGGGCGGGTGAAAATGTTCGTAGGCCCGTTCCTCACCGTCTAGGTTCCAAGTCATCTCTGCCACGGAGGGGGAGAGAAAGTGGGTGCTCTCACTCTTGCCGAGGAGCAGCAGGGCGGTGCGGGTCAGTTGCCCCTGGATCGTCAGCTTGGCGTGATCGAGAAACTCCGCGTCGCTCCATCCGGCGATGGTTTCTGAAGGAATGCGCTCGCTAAATTTCTGCGTGTAGGCCACGCGGGATTTGGCCACGGCCTGCGGGTGGAGATCTGCAAGAGTGGCTTCGGCGACAATTCCGGCCGACCAGTCGGGTTCGGAAACTTGGTTTCGGATTTCCTCACGCTTGGTATCGCTGAGCGCGGTGAGGGATTCGTGGTCGCGGGCGTAGTAGTGGCCGTTCCACGAAATCGGGATTCCCTGCGGCGCGGGCGGGATCTCGAACATCAGCACCCGACACCCATCGACGTCCAGTTCGTGAATCTCGCGAAAGGTGGTGGAAGCGGTGCCGTCGGCGATCTGTTTTTTGAGGGAGTGTAGGCGGGCATGGTCTTCCCGGTAGCGGGTGCCGACGATTTTCCGGGAGCGGTTGGCAACGCCGAACACCAGCCAGCCCCGAGCCTGCTGGCGCAAGTTGGCCTCGTTGCCGAGTGCGGAAAGATACTTGCCGATGTCGGAGGTCGGGAAGTTGTCGTTGGCCTCCTTGAATTCAACGCATTCGTCTTCCCAACGGGCGATGAGACCGTGGAGAATCGTTTTGAGTTGAGTCTCGGATTCAGCCATTGGGGAAGCCTATGCAGGTTGGATGCCGTGGAACTCTGCCAGATATTTCTTCATGACCAGGGAATTGATGAACTGGGTGCTTTCTGGAGTGAGCGGGAGTTGGTGTTGGTTTTCGAGTTGTTCGATGATGATGCGGGTCATCTCGGCGGTGGCGAAGGCTTCGTTGGTGAGGATGCGGGCGTTCACGAAAGATCGTGGGGACGATGTCGCTCGATGCATCGTAGTCGAGACCGTTTAGAGAAAGGTAAGAATATCCCAGCCTCGTGAGGTGGAGGATGGCTGGGATCTTGCTCCGTGTGTCTTCGTTGAATTTCATAGAACGCGTTCGGTGCGCGTGGCATGTTGGGTGGTTTCCCGACCACAAGCCGCCGCCTCTATCATGCTCAATAATCCGCCTCGATCAATCGGGGATCGTGGTGAAACCCTGTCGCTGTTGAGCTGTGCGCCGGTGGGGGCAAGAAAATTGGTCC
>QIKC01000273.1 GCA_003232855.1 Verrucomicrobiales bacterium | reverse complement strand
CAGCGGACGCCCCTGAAAGAGGTCTTCCGCCGCACTGAGCACGACAACCTGTTTTTCATCTCGGCGGGCACCCATGCGCCCAACCCTTCGGAGTTGCTGACACCGAAGAACATCGAGTCCCTGCTCTCGCGCATCCCGTCCTCAATCGACCGGGTGATCATCGACACCGCGCCCGTGCTGGCGGTGCGCGACGCGCTGGCGCCGGCCAAGCTGGCGGACTCGGTGATCGTCGTGTTCAAAATGGGCAAGACGCCAGTGCAGGCGCTCGACCGCCTGCTCAAAATTCTCGACGAGAACAACACGCTGCCCTCCGGGATCGTCGCCAACGAAATGCCGATAGCCGGGAAAAAGGGCTACGGCTACGGCGGCGACTACTACTACGGCTACTACGGTAGCGGCACCTACTACGGCGAGAAAGAACACGAGCCGAAGTGAGTCTTTCGATTTGAACAAAGCCAACGCCAGCGGGAAAAGAGGCGTCCTCGCAGACCGAGCGAGACGGACAAATACGGGCTAGTCGGGGCTCTCGATGGTCAGCCGCACGTAGATCCGCAGCGGTCCGGTGGGGATGAGCGCGCGGCGGGTTTCGATGTCGCCGGAAGTCGCGACGAGCTGGCTGGGGAAAATCGACCAGTCGGCAAGGTCAGAAGAGATCTCGACCCGGTAGCTCAAGTGGGTGTAAGCGAGGTTGCGCTGAAAGGTGAACACCATCTCCCCCGGCGCGGCGAGCAGCGTCGGCAGACCGGTGACACCGTCGGTCGCCACCCCGAGGGCGAAGTCCAACAGCGCGCTGGCGCCGTTGCCATCGACGTCGAGCAGAGCATCGTCGGGATCGTCCGGGTCGAGACCATGAGCCAACTCCCAGCTGTTGGCCAGGCCGTCGCCGTCCGTGTCGTCGTCGTCGAGGATGGTGACCGTCGCCGACGGCGCGGTGTAGGTGAGCCCGCCGCTGGGGGAGCTGAACTGTAGGCGGAAGGTCTCGTCCGCCTCCGCGATCTCATCCGCGAGCACGGGGATCGACACGCTGCCCTGCAGCGCACCGGCCGGGATGACGAAGGGCGACGCCACCGTGTTCGCCGCAATGTAATCTGATCCGGCCACCGCGTCGCTGCCGACGGTCAAGTAGTCGATGACGAAGTCCGCGCCCAGCGCCTGCCCCAACTGCGCGACGACGACCACCTCGCCCGCCGCCTCGTTCACCCACACATCGGAAACGTGGACACTGTTAGCGAGGGTGGTGGCGACCGACAGATTGTCGAACACCATGAAATTGCTACCGAAGCCACTAACGATGCCAGTCACCGGATCGACTGCAGCGCCAGCCATCTCCCAACTCGCCGCGACCCGATCAACGGCAGCGATGGTACCCACCGGCAACAGGCCGTCGAAGACGACGATCGGGTCGCTGCCGCCGAGAATTTTCACCATCGCCCGCTCGCCGCCGCTTTCCGGGGAGAGGGTGATCTCAAACCGGTAGAGCGCGCCGATGCTGATATCGAACCCACTCGGGTGACGCCCCCCATCGGCATCGTACACCGCGAGCTCCCGCAGGGAGTCATCGCTCGAAGTCGGCTCAAAACGGAGCGATAGCAGTCTGTCGCCATCGCGATCGCAAAGGCACCAACCGAAGACGTCGTCGATAGAGAAGGGCCCGAAATTCGCCGATCCGACCAAGACCACATCGACGGCGAACACGAGGTTGCTGCCGATTACCGGCAGCTCCGGCCAGAGCAGAACATCGATCCTCCCGGGCGGGAAGCGGTCCTGATAAAACCCACCGAGGAACCCGGCATTCGATGATTCCGATGGGGTCACCAGCCTGGCAATGCCGTCAGCGGCCCCGTAACCGAGGTTCAAATCTGGGTCGTTCGAGCCCCACGCCTCCTGGCCAGTGAGGCTTTCAAAACCCGACATGATTGCAAAATCCGTCTCGTAAACGACGATCTCTGCCCGCGCAGGCAGGGCGGGAAATACGGTACAGCACAGGCCAACAGCAATAATGCGAAGTTTCAATGCCACCAAGGATAGCAAACACGGTGAAAAAACACCAGCACAATATGACGGCTCGAGCATCCCGCCCGCCAAATAACCCATATCCCCTTCACAACAAACAACTTAACACTCATTTTCAGAGTTTGAATTTCGCGTCATATAAATGCCCTAAAACGTTGACACCCCCTCTCTAATGCCCCACAATGACCTCGTTGTGTTAAATAATTATCGAACCAAACTCGTCGTTTTCCTCGCTATTGTCGGCGGGACGCTTCTCTCAATGATCGAGTCGGCGGACGCTGCTAGGCGCCCCCGTGGCCCCGTGGTCGTGGTTGTCGATTCGGGCACCGTCGTGAGCCACAACTAATTCAAACTCGGAACAGAGGGATAGAAAATGAAAATTCACAAGCGAATGAGAAGTCATATTTTGGTGCTGGGCGCTGTCTTTGTTTCGGTGACCAACGGGTTTGGTGCTGCGACGCTGGTAGAAAATTTTGAGGGTCTGGAGTTCAACGATACCCTCACCCCACAGGTGATCGACGGGGTCGGGGGATGGGCGGATGACGAAACGGTGGATTTCTCGTTCCTCGGAATGCTCAATGGCTCTCAAGCGGCGGTGTTCGGACCGATTTTTGAGGCACCGACCGGCACGGAAGCCTCTCTGCGCCACGAGGTGACCCGCGCGCTTGCCGGGACGGAGGTTTCGCTCAATTTTTCCGTGGTCGGACCCGATTTCCTCCCCGGGCAGCAAGACGGTTTTGGGTTCTCGCTGTGGGACGGCCCGACCTCGCTGTTTTCGCTTTCTTTTGAGCCTCCTGGAGGGGTGGGCGGTGGTGACCTACAGATCTTTTGGGCTGATTCTTCAGGAACACCGAATACACCAACAGTGCCTTCAGATATTTTCTATGCGCTCGGCTACGACCTGGATATGACTTTTACGGCAAGTGGCGCCAACGTCGATTTCTCCGTAGATATCAATGGCTTCGTTTTCGGTGGCACCTTGGCCGGTGCTGCGGGCAGCAACATCACCGATTTTTCCGCTGACTACACCCAGGTGGACGATGGGGATAGCTTCTTGCTCTTCGACAATGTGTCGATCATCCCGGAGCCGCAGACGGCAGTTCTCGGTCTTCTGGCCTTGGTCGGATTTGGCCTGCGCCGCCGTCGTTGCTAAGAACGACGCCCCCTGATTAAAAGGTTTGTGGCTGACAGCCACTGCCAGCGGCTTTTTTAACAAGCGCAGCAGGGTTTCCAAAAAGCCAGGACAAGCTGCGGGTCGTTTTTTCCTCTGCCCGTCTCGGCGGGGGAGGCTAAGCATTCAAGTTGTGGCGACGGGCATCTTGCCGTTGCGCTCCTAGGAATCCCGAGGGCGAGACGGCTCTTTGAGAGGCACACATCGGCAGGTCGCCAATGCCAGCACCGGTGGCGCTTTCAAATAACTTTCTTTAGGCGCTCGGCACGCCGGCGGATTTCAACAAAGTTGCCTAAAACTCAGGGTGCCTCTCAGTTCCCCACATCGCCAAACCATTCCGGATGGGTGGCGGCAAAGGCTTCGGCATCGGAGACACCGCGGGCGCCCCGACGCTTCCAAGCAGCGAGCAACCGCCTCCTCGTGGCGGTATCCCAAGCCTCCTCGACGAGCAATTCGGGCATCGTCTGAGCCAGCAGCCCGGGCGACACCTGGCCGATCCAAGAGAGCAAGAACTCGATTTCCCCGGTGGCGAGGGGCAGGGCTTCGAGCAGGAGCTCCTCGTCGCCTTTGGCCTGATTCATGATCTGATTCCACACGTTACGGGGTTGTCCCTCAAAACCACCGGACGGGGTGGCCGCGAGAAAACGGGCGCGGCTTAGCGCGTCCTGCCACAAGATCGCGCTGCGCCCTGGATCGATCGACGCCCAAGAAATCGATTGTCGCAGTGGCGTTTCGGTGTTGCGCGGGGCGAGCAGACGCTGGATCGCGTAGGTGCGATCGACCAGATCGTTCTTGTCGTCGAAATTGATCGCCATCCCCCCTCTCAAGAAATGGAGTTCGGGATCGAGCGGAGTTTGTAGGATCGCCCCCTCGGCGATCGAGATCGCGAGTTCGAGCGGATCCTCGCCCACTACCACCCCCGTCCCAGCCTCCCGAACCGCCAGATCGTCGATATAAAGCACCCGGATGCGTTCCGCTGAAACCCTGGCATCAGAAAGCGCGGTGGGCTCTCCGCCGAACCATTGGGCGTGAAGTAGGATGGCGCCGCCGAGGGCGATGGCGCCGCCGCCCAGCCGGTATGCCCCTCGCCCCAGGGCGCCGAGCATAGGAGGCCGACTCTTACGGGGCGAACGCAGGGTAATGGTGAGAAGGAATACCGCAGACAGCGCGATCCCCACCCGGTGCCCAGGGACGTCGAACAGGCCATGCACAGGCACCACCGCCGCTGCCAGCAGGCAGCCGAGATGTAACGGCCACGAAGGCGAACGGCGTTTGCCGCGCCACGCCAGCACGAACAGGCCGATCAGCAATACGATCAGCAACGCGGCAGTTTGCACGCCGGTCTCGGCAGCGAGCATTAGCCAATCGCTCTCCGGATGCAGGCACAAGGCATTGGTCGCCGACGCCTCCCGGTATTGGGGGAACACGTAGCGGAACCCGCCCAATCCGATACCGGTCCACGCCTCGCCACCGATCATTTTGAGGGCGTCGGAATAGATTAGCATACGAAAATCGAGCGGGGCGTCTTTCATCAACAGCTGCGCGCCGTCCAACGCTCCCTGCTCCCCTTTCCGAGCCTTGGTCACCTCGATGGTATCCACAATTCGCCTTTTCACCGAGGCGTCAGAGGCGACGAACAGCAGCACTGCGAGCCCAGCGAGGACGGCCGTGCAGACCCCCATGCGCACGGAGAAGTGGCGCCGACCCAAGCCCAATAACCAAGCCGTCGCAAACAGCCCTAACAACAGCGCCCCTGCACGGCTCACGTTGTATCCTAACGTCGCCCAACCGGTAATGGCCACCGAGACGCCAGCTACCCCGGCCGAAAGCCACTGCCGTCGCGAAAGTCCCCGGTAGAGCACAGCCAGCCCGCAGAGGAACCCCAGCACCAGTAACGTTCCGGTGTGGTTGCGATTGGGAAACAAGCCGAAACTCGATTCGATATCCCAGGCGGGGTGCCAACCCACATCGCTGGCGATCATCGAAACTGCGGCGTAGATCCCGACAAGGGTCGTGAACCCCAACGCCAATTGGAAATGCCTGCGGGCATCGACGCGATGCGACACCGCCGCGAGAGCCACCACCAGAATCGCGGCGAGTCCTAGCAGCCGAAGCAACGACTGCAACGGCTGCACGGCGATCTGTCCTCCAGTCTCGAGCCCCAAGGCCTCGAGCCCTCCCCGCCAGCCACCGCTTCCCCCGAATGCCCGCGGCAGGAGATGCAGAGACGCGAAGACGGCGAACGCCCCGGCAACGACAAGCAGCCAACGGGGGAGCCGCTGGCGTGGTGGGAACGCGAATAAAAGAAGCCCGAGAGCAGCAAAAACGACCCCGTGCGTCCCTTCGACCGGCCCGCTAGGAGTGAAAATCGCAAAGGAAATCACGGCGAGAAGCCCCCAAAAAAAGCCCCTCGACGCCGTCACGTCCTCCCGCCGCCCCCGCCGGGACTCTCTCCGCCCCTCTCTCAAATCACCTCCTTCTTCGAACATACTGTGCGATTTCTATAACACAAACTTTCGCCTGCCGCGAGCCCGTATTTCTCAGGAGGCCCAAGCAGGCAGGGCTTACGCATGAGAAAC
>QIKC01000105.1 GCA_003232855.1 Verrucomicrobiales bacterium | reverse complement strand
ATCGATGTCGGCGACTCACTGGAGGAGGCGATCGCAGCGTGCGATGCAGTCATCGACTTCAGCTTTCACACCTTCACCACCGATCTCGCCAACGCCTGCGCCAAAGCCGGGAAGCACCTTGTCATCGGCACCACCGGACACAGCGACGCCGAGCTTACCGCCATCCACGCGGCAGTGAAAACGCTGCCCGTCGTGATGGCGCCAAACTACAGCATCGGCGTCAACACCCTCTTCTGGCTGACTCGCAAAGCCGCCGACATTCTCGGGCCAGACTTTGATTTGGAAGTCGTCGAAATGCACCACCGGCTGAAGGAAGACGCGCCCAGCGGCACCGCGAAAAGACTCGCCGAGATCCTCTGTGAAGCGCGCGATCTGGACTACGGCAAAGACACGCGCCACGGTCGCGAAGGCATCGTCGGCAAACGCACCCCCACCGAGGTCGGCGTGCATTCCATGCGTGGCGGCGACGTGGTCGGCGACCACACCGTCATCTACGCCAACCTCGGAGAGCGTATCGAGCTGACGCACAAGGCCTCCAGTCGCGACACCTTCGCCAACGGCGCGATCCGCGCCGCCAAATGGTTGGCCGACAAGCCCGCCGGTACCTACGACATGCAAGATGTCCTCGGCCTGCGCGCCTAACAGCTCTGATCCGGCCACCGATTTGGCCACCGATCCGACGCCACGCTTCGGCATCGCCTTCGGGTCGAACGTTGGCGACAGGCTAGCCCATCTCTCGCTCGCTAAGCGACGACTGCTGGCGGCAAGCCCATCACCGGAGAGCGCCCTCTTCTCGCCAGTGTTCGAATCCGCACCCGTCGATTGCGCCGCCGGTTCGACGCCCTTTTTCAACGCCGTCGCCGAAATCGCCCTCGCCCTGTCCCCCGCTCGGGCACTCGCGCTGTGCCACGACATTGAAGCCGAACTCGGACGCCCGCCAAAGCACGCCCGCAACTCCCCACGCAGCATCGACCTCGACCTACTCTACGCCGGTTCCATTACCTGTGACACCGACTCGCTACAGCTTCCCCACCCGCGCCTCGCCCAGCGCCGCTTCGTCCTCGAACCCCTCGCCATCATCCGGCCAAAACTGACCCTGCCGGGAAGCGAAACAACAGTGGCCGATCTCTTGCAAAACTTGTTTTCCGAAGAGCCGCCATTGCGTAGAGTAGCCGACCAGTGGTGATGAAAACCTCGATACCAAAATCCGATCCCGAAAAGCTCACGCGCTTGAGCAAAGCGACAGCCGACCGAACGCCGTTCAGCGCGCTGACCGCGTACGACTACCCCGTCGCCCGCCTCATGGACGAAGCGGGAATCGATCTAATCCTCGTCGGCGACTCGCTCGGCATGATGGTGCTCGGCCACGAAGACACCACCGGGGTAACGGTCGAGATGATGGTATACCACACCGCCGCCTGCCGCCGCGGGGTGTTGCGAGCACCGCTGGTAGCCGACCTCCCTTCCCGCAGTTACGATTCCCCCGACACTGCGGTAGCCAACGCCCGCCTGCTGGTCGCCGCAGGTGCCGACGCAGTGAAGATCGAAGGCGGTTCGCAAATGGCTCCACAAATCGAGGCGCTGTCCGCAGCGGGCATCGCCACCGTCGGCCACATCGGCATGCTGCCCCAACACGTCCGCGAAGAAGGCGGCTACCGCAAAAAGGGCAAAACGGATGCAGACGCCGAACGCTTGTTAGATGACGCCCGCCAACTCGAACGCTCGGGCGCCGTAGCCATCGTGCTCGAAAGCATGGTCGCGCGAGTGGCGACGCAGATCACCCACGAGGTCGGCATCCCCACCATCGGCATCGGAGCGGGTGGCGGTTGTGACGGGCAGATCTTGGTAGTGCACGACCTCCTAGGATCCTTCCCCTGGTTCCGCCCCAGCTTCGCAACACCGCGCGCCGATTTCGCCGCCGAAACCACACGCGCCGTTCGCGAGTTCATCGCCACCCAAGCATCCAACGCCAACGCCCACCCTTGATCCCACCTGGGGTAAGAGACGAATACAGTGCCAGTTACCCGAACATCGACAAATACCTCAAAAATGTAACTGGCACTTTCGAATGGGCACTTTCGAATGCTTTCGAATGTTTGTTCCAGGAGGGAGGGACGATCACAGGCAATCCATCAACGTCGTGGGGTTCTTCCCTCAGAACGCCACAAGCGGCGCTCTAGCTCGAGGGGCTCGTCCACAACAACCGATAGGTTCGGGGCTATCGCCCGAACCTATCTTTGGGGTTCGGCTGTTTGAGTTAGGACTGGAGTTGATCATTGAGCTTATACCCCTTGTCACTCACTTCGAAAACCTCTCCTTTGTGTCCGAGAGCGTTCACGTAGCCCTCGTGTAATAACTCCTCTAGAGCCCCTTTCCAGCGGGCAGACAATCTTGGTGTGCTAGTGTCGAAGGCTGATTGATTCGCTTGAATGAGCAGCCCACCCATATGCCTGATCATCATGATTCTTCCTTCCCCCTTTGCCGCCTCAGCTAAAAGCAAGAGTGCATCTTCTGAGACACCAGAAGTCGCCGCGGGCGTTTGTTCGGGAGGAGTATCACCACCACCACCAGAAGCCGAGGGTGCAAATTCCTGATCGTTCATCTGTTTAGCCAGATGACGTGTCAGCTTCTGGCTAAAATCCTCCAAGTCCTCATAGTTCTCGATCAATCCTCGCTCCATGAGCGATTTGCGGAACTCCCTTAAATCCTTGTACTGATCTTCATCAACGCTCTCAAGTCTAACAGGGGCGTCAGAAAAATAGATCATCGCCGGCTTGCCGACCGCCAAATGTTCTTCGATTTCTTCAACCGTGCCGCTGGCGTAATCACCTGTAGCCGTCCCTAATCTAGTCCAGAACACTCCGATCAAGAGATCAGCGTCCTTGAGCAGCTTGTTATTGATGATCCCTTGAGCTCGGTCACCCATCGATGGTGTGGCGTGCGTCTCCCATCCAACCGCTTCCAAAAACACCTTCCGTGTTGAACCATGAATAGAGTTCCAATCGGAAACAATCGATCGAATCAAATCGCGTTCCGAAGGGACATCTCCTAGAGATGCAATGAACACTCTGAGGATGGTTGCTCGGTATGGCATGGTGATGTGATTTTCTTAGCCGAACGTTCAGCATAAGGCGCATCTAACCGACGCCAACCGGATTTCTAGGTTCATTCAACTATCTCGAAGTCGCAAGGCCAACTAAACAAAAACAAAAGGGGTCGAAAAGGGGTCAGAAAAGGGGTCAGTCAGATATTATTGAATCAATCTTCGCCAAGATCTACCGCAGGTGCCCCCTCTGTGCAAAAAAAATGTGCCAGGCACTTTCGAAGAATAGCGAAATCCTTGATTTTTATTTTTGCAAGGAGAAGTCCTTATCTCCTTGCAAATACATTTCCGCCATGCAACCTTATCATCGCCATGACAACCACTCTCACCGGACGCAACCAGATCACGATCCCTGCCGCTTTGGCCAGAGCTTACGATCTCAAGCCGGGCACACGGATCGAATGGTTGGCGGGGGACGCCGAAGATGAGATCCTCTGCCGAATTCTGCCCGATCCTGCGCAAGCCGCCAAACAATTGCGAGGAGCGGGGAAAAAACATCTCAAGCCGGGGGACGAATCGCCCTCGCGCGCGCTAGCCAAAGAGCGTGTCGCCGATGACCTGGCTCGGGAGGCCGCGTTGTAATGTATCTACTAGATACCTCGGCGGTGCTGGCTCACTTCATGGATGAACCCGGTGCGGAGGAAGTCGAAAATTTGCTGGCGCAGAAGCCCGGGTGGGTCGCTCTCGCGGCACCGAGCTGGGCGGAACTGGATCGGCGATTGCACGCGTTGATCCGCGATCCTGCGGAAGTCGCCCGCGTATTTTCCCTCTACACCCACGTGCTCTGCACTTTTGTCCCCCTCGACAAAACCGCCGCCCAAGCGGCCATCCAACTGCAAAACGCCTGCCCGAACCGGCTGCCTCTGATAGACGCGCTCATCGCCGGATGCGCGGTGGCAGCAGAGCGCATTCTCGTGCATCGCGACGAACATCTGGCACAAATCCCCGCCGGGGATCTCCAAACCCGCCAACTGCCCGCCAAACACTGAGGCAGCAGTCGGCCAAAAAATTCGCGTCTATTCGCGTCTATTCGCGGGCAAAACCTCGACGATGTCGGCGAAAGCGAAGCCGTCCGGATCGGTCAGCTCATTGCTGCGACCATACAAGGTCACCCCCACCTTGGCGCCGAGAATTTCGGCGATACGGAGGTCGGCAGGCATTCGGAAATACGCCCTTGGCGCGCTGCGGTAGTCGATCAGATGCTTTTCCAAAAGGCCGCCGAGCGGTGCCGCGCCACGCTCGATTTCGCCGCGCAACGGCCCCTCGAACTTCTCCAAGCGGATCCCGATCGCCCCGAACTCGACCGCCGCGTCGGTGTCGTCGCGACGCAGCGCGACCATGCGCATCAGGTAGTCATCGCTACGCTCCTCGGCCAGAACCTCAAGAGTGATCCCCGCCCCGTGAAAGCGTTTCAGGGAGGACGTCATATCACTCTCGTGGAACAGCAATCCCCTCTCCGGCTCGGGCAGATCGGCGCCATCCATCAGCTCCACCGCCGGCAGTGGAATACCCTCGCCAGCATAGAAAAAGTGCAGCGGCAGCAACAGCGACAGCAGCTCTGAGGAGGCTCCATCAGGTGTAGCGAGCATTTTGGTGTTCTTTGAGAAAAAATTCCTGCAACAACCGGTCGACCTGCAAAAGACCCTCGCGGCTGAGTTCGATACGCGACCCGTCAAAGCTGAGCAGTCCCTCCTTCTGCAGTTGCGCGATGGGCTCAGCAAAGCGGGCACCGATATCGGCGGAAAACTTCGCATTAAAGTAGTTCATGTCCGCAGCGCCGAGTTTGAGTTGCAGAATGAATTCGCGGATCAACCCCTCCTCCTCGTCGATCCGGTAGGCGCGGTGGATGGGCAGCTCGCCGTCGGTTACGCGGCGCAGATACTGACCAATATCGGCCTCGTTCTGCACATGAACCCCGCCCAGATGCCCGAACGATGCAACCCCTACCCCTAACATATCGGCGCCACCCCACAGCGCGTCGCGGTAGACGAACTTCACGCTGCGCGGGTCTTTGACCACGGTGTTGCCACTGGTCAAGGTGTAGCCTGCCGCGATAAAAGCGTCGAAGGCCTCACTCACCCAACGCCGCTTAGTCGGCCAGTCGGCCACTGGAGCGGCGAGCTTCCCGGTCGCTTTCATCTCCTTGTAAATGGTCGTATTGTAAGGCACTTCCATCTGGTAGATGGTTACGCAATCGGGTGCCATGGCCAGCGCCTTCTCGATGCAGCGCGTCCAGTTCTCATCCGTCTCGTCCATCATGCCAGCGATGAGGTCGATGTTGATTTGCGGAAAACCGATATCGCGGGCGTAACCGTAGGCACGCTCGCTCTCCGCCGAGCGGTGCGCTCGCCCGTTCAGTTCGAGGATATGGTCGTCGTAATTTTCCACGCCGAGGCTGAGTCGCGTGACACCGAGCTCGCGTATTTGGTCGAGCTTCTTCTCCGTCAGCGTGCCCGGTTCGCATTCGAAGGCGATCTCCTCCGCCTCGTCCCAAGGGAACACCGCCTTCATGCGATCGGTCAGATCGCGCAGTTGATCCACCGAGAGATAGGAGGGCGTGCCGCCACCGAAATAGATGAACTTCGGTTTTCTCCCCTTCAAGTAAGGCTGCCGCCCATACCTCTCGATCTCGCGCACACCCGCGTCGAGGTAAGCCTTAATCTGTG
>QIKC01000003.1 GCA_003232855.1 Verrucomicrobiales bacterium | reverse complement strand
AGGAGGTGTCGAGGCCGCCGTGGAAGGCGGTGCGGGTATCGGAGCCGGCGTCGCCTTCGACGTTGTTATATGCAGTGGCGCGGACGCCGACCCGGGGGTTGATAGTGAGCCAGCCGAATACGGTCTTGGGTATCGAAATTTGGTGGTAGGTGTCGAAGCGGTTGAAGCCGACGTCTCCATCGACGATCGACCTGAGTTCTCCGAGCATGCTTTCTGTTTCGGCGATGTTGGGGTTATGCGGTCGGGCTCGGCGCCGGGTAGGGCGGGTGCGATGCTGTCTTCGAGTCTTTCGATCTCTCTCAACAGCTGGTTGCGCTCGATCGAGCCGAGCCTGTCTCTGTAGATGCCGGCGGTGGTTTCGCCGGTGTAGTAGAGGCCGGTGCGACCGAGGGGGGAGGTGGTGAAGTCGAGGGCGAATTCGGGCAGGCGGGTGTCGGTGCGGTAGAAGTCGTTGGGGCGGAAGCGAGCCCAGAGGCTGGCGGTGCCGCGCGGGAAGACCTTCTGCAAGTTGACGAGGTTGTCGGGCTGCGGGTCGGTGCGGAAGTCTTCGGGGAAGAAGTCTTCGTAGAAGAAGCCGTCGCTGATGGCGTTGACGTCGAAGTCGAGATACAGCGTGCTCTCGTCGGGGCCGGGGAGGTAGATGCGGTGTTGGAAGTTGATGCGGTAGCGATCGGAGCTGATGTCGGCCTGGCGGACGTTGTTGTTGGGTCTTCTTAAGGGATCGCTATCGTTGGCGTAGTAGAACGAAAAGTTGCCGAAGTTCGGGTTGTCCCGGTAGCGCATGGATTCGAGGTCGAGGCCGCCGGCGAGGCCGCGTGCGGAGCGGTAGTCGAGCCGTACGGTGGCGAGGGTGTGGTCGCTGATCAACAGGCCGTAGCGGTTGAGCAGGAAGGCTCCCCAGTTGCTCCGGTAACCGGGCAGGACGTGGTAGCCTTGTTCGGCGTCGAGGGGTTGCGAGAGGTAGGGTAGCCAGAATACGGGCATGGCGCCGGCGTAGACGGTCATGTTCTTGAAGATGATGCGCTGTTTGTGCTCCGGGCCGTCGAGGCCGATGATCTCGACCGACTTGGCTTTGATCTTGTAGTTGGGGTTGATGCTGTCGTGGGTGGTGAACTCTGCGGAGGTCATCGAGATTTTGTCCATCTCGGCGATCTCGGTGTCGATGTTGCCGGCGTCCCAGAACATCGGTGCGAATCCGCTTTTTAGGTGGTTGGCGGTGACTTTGGCGGTGTTGACGTTGTAGATGGCCGCGTCGCCTTTATAGATGACTCCGCCTTGGTAGATGGAGACGTTGCCCTCGGCGTGAATGTCGCCGCTGGTGATGTGGTAGACGGCCTTGTCGGAGAAAATCTCGGTGTCTCCGTAGTTGATCCGCACGTTGCCTCGGGCGGTGGCAGTGCCGCTGGTGTGGTCGTAGTCGGTCTCGTCGCTCTCGATGTCGATATTACCGGCGGTGGCGGCATTGATGAGGCCGAGTTGGGCGTCGGCGCGCCCGGCAGAAAGCCAAGCTGTTGCGCAGAGCACAAGGAACAGGAAAGGTAGGCGATGCGTAGGACTAGTCACTGATCGTAGAATTACCGCAGTTATTACCGCAGTTTTTCGGCATATACTATGCAAATTCAACCTCGGAGTGAAACTAATTACGCCTTTGGTATCATTTTCCATCAACTGTTGAAACTCTAGCCGTTCTGATTGTATGGGCAACTCTAGATTTTAGCTAAAATTCTTCGGAAATTAGCCTATTATTGGGCGATTTCGTTGTTTTGGAAAGCAGGTGCCTTTGCGGCTGGGTGAGGCGAGGGCGTCGATGAGGTTGAGGGTTTCGGGTTCCCAAGGGCGTTTTTTGAGTTCGGAGAGTGCATCGGAGAGCGATTTACCGTCGAGGAAGGCGAGGCGGTAGGCTTGTTTGAGCTCGCGGCGTAGGTCGGGGGTGAAGCCGGCGCGGCGCAGGCCGATGACGTTGAGCCCGGCGAGGCGGTTGGAGAGGAGGGCGATGCAGTAGGGGGGCACGTCTTTGCTGATGAGTGCGTTGCCCTGCACCATGCAGAGGTCGCCGATGTGGACGAATTGGTGAAATCCGGCGCCGCCACCGAGGAAGGTGCGGTCGCCGATGCGGACGTGGCCGCCGATCATGCAGTTGTTAGTGATGACGTTGCCGGTGCCGATTAGCGTGTCGTGGCCGACGTGGGAGCCGGCCATGAGGAAGTTATCGTCGCCGAGTTCGGTCCAGCCGCCGGCGCTGGCGCTGCGGTGGATGGTGACGTGTTCGCGCAAGACATTGCCACTCCCGAGGCGCACGCCGCTGTCGGTGGCGGGGTCGAAGGAGGTGTCCTGCGGGTCGCAGCCGATGATGGCGGCGTGGCCGAATTTGCAGTCGGGGCCGGCCTCGATTCGGCCGGTTAACTGCGCGTGCGGCGCGACTTTGCAGCCTTTGCCTAACAATACTTTGCCACCTACGATGGCGTAGGCACCGACTTGTACGTCGTCGGCGAGTTTGGCGGCTGGGTCGATGATGGCGGTCGGGTGTATCACGGGTTTTGGTGTCGGGAGTTGGTTAGAGGATGCCGGCTTCGCGGAAGCTGAAGTAGGGCTCTTCGACGTCTGCCTCGGTGAGCGATCCGATGATGAGGTGGTCGATGAAGCGGATTTCTAGGCTCGTTGCCGCCTCTTTGATTCTGCGCGTGAGCCGGTGGTCGGCGGCGCTTGGCGAGGGGTCGCCCGAGGGGTGGTTGTGGACGAGGAAGAAGCCGGAGGCGGAGTGGGAGATGGCGGGTTTGAGGATCATCGCCGGGTGGGCGATGCATTCGCTGAGGCTGCCGATGGCGATGTCTTCGGTGAGCAGGTGGCGGTGTCGTATGTTGACTAGGACGACGCGGATGACTTCGCGGTCGAGGTTCGACATGGACGGGCCGAGCATGTCGTAGACGGTTTCTGGGGAGTCGAGGATGGCGCGGTGGATGCGTTCGCTGGCGATGCGGGTGGCTATTTCGAATACGGCGGCTAGCTCGGCGGCTTTGGCCGGGCCGATGCCGGGGACTTGTTGGTAGCAGGCCAGCGGGGTGCGTGCTAAGCCGTTGAGGTTGTCGTGGGTGGCGAGCAGTTGGCGGCCGATGTCGATGGCGTTGGAGCCCGGGATGCCGGTGCGCAGAAGTAGTGCGAGGAGTTCGGCGTTGCTGAGCGCCTCCGGGCCGTGGGCGAGGAGTTTTTCTCGCGGTTTCTCGTCATCGCCGAGGTCGCGGATGCGTGGCGCGCGGGTGCGCCTGGCGCCGATTTGATAGCGATCTGTCCCGTCGCCTGCGTCGTCGGCGCCCGGATCGTTTGGCGGGGAGAGAGGGGCGTTGGGCATGGGGCGGGCCCGATGTCAGCGGCAGCAGCTGTCGAGCAGGCCGTCGAGGTAGTGGGTGACCTCGTCGAGGGCCTGGCGGTAGGGGCTATCGCCGAAACTGACGAGGTGGCTGCGGGCGTCTTCGAGCACGGATTTTCCGGTGTCGACTGCGCGTCCGACGGCGCCGTCGTAATCGGCGATGTCGGCTAGGGCGGTGACGTCGATGGGCTCTTTGAGCAGCAGGCGGGTGTTGAGTTTGTCGCGCTGTGCCTCGGTGGCGTTGGCGATGAGGTTGAGCACCGGCAGGGTGAGCTTGCCTTTGATCAAGTCGGTCCCCAACGTCTTGCCGGCGATCTCTTCTTGGCCGACGAGGTCGAGGCAGTCGTCGTAGATTTGGTAAGCGGTGCCTACCTTCATACCGAATTCGCGCAGGTTTTCCTGTGCTGCCGCGTCGGCCCCTGCGGTGCGGGCGCCGAGTTCGGTGGCGGCGGCGAACAGCGCGCCGGTCTTCATGCGGATCATGCGGAAGTAGTCGTCGCGGCTGAGGTTGAGGTCGAAGCGTCGCTGGGTCTGTAGGATTTCGCCTTGGCAGACCGCCGAGGCGGCGGCGGAGACGCGCTGGCTGATGGCGCTGTCTTCGAAGGCGGCGGCCAGTTCGAGGGCGCGGGCGAACAGGCAGTCGCCGAGCAGCACGCTGAGCGAGGCGCCCCATTTGGCGCTGGCGGTGGGCATCTCTCGGCGCAAGTCGGCACCGTCCATGATGTCGTCATGGATCAGCGTGGCGAGGTGAACCAGCTCGACGACGGTGCCGATTTGAACTTGGGCGTCGCTGATTTCCCCGGCAGCACCACCGGCCAGCAGCGCGAGGGCGGGGCGGATGCGCTTGCCACTGATTTCGCAAACATAGGACACGTAGCCTTCGACACCGGGGTCGAAGGTGCGTGCCTGCTCGCCGATGAAGGTATCGACCTGCAGCAGGTGGTCTTTGACCAGTTCGAAGGGGAAGGCCAGCCCGGCGGGGAGCCCGGCGGTGTTCGCCTCGGAGCGCTTGGCGGCTGGAATGGTGTCTGTTTTGTTCACGAGAATGCCAGTTCGGAGCCTGAGGATCGGCTTTGTGAAAAATTTCACAAGGAAATTCCGGTGCGGGTTTCGCCCCGGGAGATCGCTGGCGAGCGATTTTGCTGCGTGGGCGTGTCGGGGGGGCAGAAATTGGTTGTCAAAGCGTGGGCTCTCCGGGACGCTGCCGCCTATGAGTCTGGACTCCCTCGCCGCCGTTTTAGAATCGGTCGCCAACGATGCTGAACCGCCACCGGCGACCCCCGTGGCGCTGCAGGCTCTTTGGTTGGCTAAAAAGGGCGAATGGCATCGCTCGCACGATCTGGTGGACGGCATCGACACGCCGCTCGGCGCTTGGATTCACGCGCATTTGCACGTGTTGGAGGGCGATTTGAGCAATGCGGAGTATTGGTACCGGCGCGCCGGTCGCCGTTCGCGGTCGCCGCAGGAGGCTGCGGCGGAGTGGGAGGAAATGGTGAAATCGATCGTCGGCGGCGAACACAGCGACCCCGAGCGGAGCCCAAATTAGTGGATAAGGTACTCGTTATTCTCAATCCCTCGGCTCGCAGCGCCAAGGGCAAGCGCGCGGCGCAGGCCATCCGCGATCTGTCGCAGCGGGTCGAGGTGGTCGAGAGCCATTCTTTCGAAGAGGCGCGCAAGCTGGCCGCCGATGCGGCGGCGCGCGCGTGCCCGGTGGTGGTGGCGGCCGGTGGCGATGGTACCGTCAACGCCGTGATCGCCGGGTTGGCGGGCACCGCGACCGTGCTCGGCGTTTTTCCGACGGGGACGATGAACTTGTTCGCGCGTGAACTCGGCCTGCCGATGGGCGATATCGAAGGCTGCTGGCGGGTGATCGATGCCGGGCACAGCAAGGAGGTCGATTTGTTCGAGGCTGGCGACGGAATTTTCGTGCAGATCGCCGGGGTTGGTTTCGACGCGCAGGTCATCGAGGAGACCAGCTGGGAGCGGAAACGCAAATTCGGCCCGCTGAGCTATTTCATGTCGGCGCTGTCGGTGGCTGGTGGCAAGGCGCCGAAACTGCGGGTGCTGCCGGAAGGGGGCGAGGCACTGGAGGGCGCCTTCGTGTTGATCGGCAACGGCTCGCTCTACGGGCCGGCCTTTCGCGTGTTCCGCGACGCCGCCAACGACGACGGCATGTTGGAAGTGTTAGTGTTCGCCAAGCAGCGGCACATTGACATCATCCGCTATCTGTCGGGCATTTCTCTGGGCAAGGTGGAGAAGATGAAAGACGTCACCTACGTGCGCACCTCGGCGCTGCGGGTGGAGTGTGACAAGCCGGTGCCGGTAGAGGTCGATGGCGAGCTGTCCGGGACGACGCCGGTGGAGTTCAAGCCCGCCGCACAGCGGCTACGGGTGCTGGTGCCCGAGAGCGGGGAGAGCGTTTGAAAAGCGTGAGTTTCGTCGTTCCCTGTCTTCCGCGCTCAAGGTGCCGCGCCCGGGCGCGAAGAGGGTGGTGATCGGGATTCGAGCAGATGTGGCGCCTCCTTCAGGCCGTTCCTACCCACTGATTCTGCGGACGAGGCAATAAATACGATTTTGTTGGCAACGAAATCGGAACCACTTCATTGTGTCAACTTATTCTCCATTCGCTACAAGTAATTTCAGAGAGAATAGATCGATCATAGGTATATATGAACCTTTTCAAAAAACACAGTTCAAAAAATTCTCTTAAATCAAGAGCAAAAGAAGCTAG
>QIKC01000006.1 GCA_003232855.1 Verrucomicrobiales bacterium | reverse complement strand
ATCACCCGCTTCGCCCCGAGCCCAACCGGCTATTTGCACCTCGGACACGCCTATTCGGCCCTGTTCGCCGAGCGCGCCGCCCACGAAGCGGGCAGCACCGGGCGGTTTTTGCTGCGCATGGAGGATATCGATCCGGGTCGTTGCACGACAGCCTTCGCCGCCGCGATCATAGAGGATCTCGGCTGGCTCGGGCTCAGATGGAGCGCAGAGGTGATGTTCCAATCGCGTCGCCTCGAGCGCTACGCCGAGGCGCTTTCGCAATTGCGGAGGATGAATTTGTTGTATCCGTGCTTTTGTACGCGCAAGGAAATCGCACACGAAATCGCCGCTGCCGGCGACGCCCCGCACGGGTCGGCGCCCAGCGTCTATCCAGGGATTTGCCGGGGATTGGATAAGGATCTGTGCGGTCAAAGGATCGCCGCAGGCGAGCCGCATGCGTGGCGTTTGGATGTGCGGCGCGCCGACGAACGGGTCGGCGAACTTTATTGGAACGACAGGAACGAGGGACGGCAACGGGTCTGCCTCGACGCCCTCGGCGACGTGGTGTTGGCGCGCAAAGAGATCGCCACCAGCTACCACCTCGCGGTGACCATCGACGATGCGGATCAGGGCGTGACGTTGGTCACCCGCGGCCAGGATCTGTTCGAATCGACCCACGTCCATCGGCTGCTGCAAGCACTGCTCGAGCTGCCGGTTCCCGAATGGCAGCACCACAAATTGCTCACCGGTATCGACGGTCGCCGCTTCGCCAAACGCGATGGCAGCGTCACCCTACGCGCTCTACGCCAGAGCGGACGAACCCCCGCCGACCTACATCGGGAACTCAGTCTCTAGCGTCAAACACCCCCGCACCAAAGCCTAATGGAACGGGCATGCCGAAGCATTCCATTGATCGCGTCGCAAGATCTCAGGCATCCATCCATCAGCGCCATTCCAGTAAAAACCACTTTTTTGTCACAGCTGTGACAAAAAAGTGGTTTTTGCTGTTGAAGGATTCTGGCTGGCTGGGAGCGAGGGGTGGGCGGGTTTTCGAGAGAGGGAGGTGCCGGGCGGCGACTATTCGGACAGTTTGGATAGGGAGCGGCGGGTGCGGGCGATGGTCTGCTGCCGACGCGCCCAGGCCTTCCCTCCGAGATATCCGGAGGGCAGAAGGGCGTTGGGTAGCATCGGATCCCGTCGCGCCGCCGTCTCCCAGCGTTCTCGTTCTTCGTTCGCCCAAGCGAATCCTTCGCGGCGGTTCTTGGGTGGAGTTCGGCGTAGGGCGAGGAACTCGAGATACGTTCGGTAGCCGTCGTTGATGGTGTCGAAATCCCATGCTGCGGACACGAGATCCGCGTCGCCCCCGCCGATGCAGGCCGTTGATTCAACGATGGTGACGGCATTGGCAGATTCGCTTTGGTCAGTGATTAACTCGGTGAGTTCCTCGCAAGTATCAGGGAAAATCCAAACGCTTTGCTGCAACGCTCCGAAGTGGTTTGCGTGTAGCCAGCGCAAGAGTTTGCGCCGATAGCCGCCCTCGGTTTGAGCGATATCGAAGAGCAGCATGCGCCAGCGGCCATCCCATGTGCGGCGCCAGCGCTCGTCCGGGTCGCGGCCGCCGAGCGCCTGTAGGCGCCCCTTTTTCGTCAAAGCTCCGATCCAGTGTGTGCCAGTAGCGTCCTTACCATCGATCAGCCCCTCCTTCGCCAATCGTCCAAAGTCTCGTTGGCGTAGACCGTAGTCAGCGATCCAGGCGTCATTGAATCCCGTCAGGTTCGTCAAGGTGGGGCGCATGGCCAGATCCAAGCCGTAGAGCAGAGCGGTCAATACATCGGAACTCCTCATTGTAATGTTATTGTTACTCGATTCTCGTTTGGGATACAAACCACTTTTTTGTCACAGCTGTGACAAAAAAGTGGTTTCTTGAATTGAGGAGGTGTCTGTTTGTGGGTAGGAGGTTGGCGGGGAGGGGCGCTTTCTCTTTGCCAAGTGGGTGAAACTCTTTAGGCTGCGCGCTCGCGGGCGCTTGGGCGTAGCTGCGATTTAACCCGGTTTAACCGACTCAACCCACCGACTCAACCCACCGAATCCGATCACGATATGGACACGAAAATCACTTTTAAAACCGACAAGGGAGACATCGACGTTACCATCTATGGCGATACGCCGGTGACTGCGGCGAGCTTCCTTAATCTGGCGACGCGCGGCTACTACGACGGGCTGACCTTTCATCGGGTGATTCCGAATTTTATGGTTCAGGGCGGGGACCCGACCGGTACCGGTAGTGGTGGGCCGGGCTACAAATTCGAGGACGAATGCCTAGCCAGCTTGAAGCACGACCGGCCGGGGATCTTGTCGATGGCCAATGCCGGTCCGGGCACCAATGGCAGCCAGTTCTTTATTACTCACGGCCCCACTCCGCACCTCGATGGAATGCACACTGTGTTCGGTCATGTGACCACGGGGCAGGACGTCGTCGATGCGATCAAGGGCGGCGACAAGATCAAGAGTATCGCGATCCACGACGATACCGCCGAGCTGTTCGCGGCGCAGGCGGATCGCATCGCTGAGTGGAACAAGAAGCTCGGTTAGGGGCGCCGGCTGTGCGTTTTTAGGACGATGGCGGTTTCGCGTCATGTGGTGTGCAGGGTCGACGCCCTGCCGGAGGGTAAGGGCGAGTCGTTTTTGGTCGCCGGTTGGCGGTTGGCGCTATTCAACGTCGGCGGGGAGTTCTACGCCATCGAGGATCGCTGTAGCCACGCTAATGTGCCGATGGCCGACGGCTACGTGCATGCCGACGAGCTGTGTGTGGCGTGCCCGTGGCATGGTGCCGAGTTTGACCTGCGCACGGGCAAGGCGCTGTCGTTGCCGGCCTGTGAGGACATCGAGGCGTTTCCGACCTCGGTGGAGGGCGATCAAGTGATGGTCGAGCTGCCCGGGGGGTGAGCTGGGCAACCGATCCGATCATCCGCGCCGCCAGCGCCTGCGTATCGGGCGAATTCTTTGGATCGTTGTTTTAACGGTTCTGCGATCTGCGATGATAAATGATTCACGGATGTGCAGAATCTTGAGATGCTGACTCTCGATGTAGAAGGAAATTTAAGAGACTGGGGTATTTCGCAATATTGATACCGGTAATTTAAAAAATTATCATAAATAATTTGCCGAATTATAAAAAGCTGCCATAGTTACCACAAGTAAAACATCCGTAACTTCCTACAGCATACCAAAACCTCATCAAAATATGACCGCCATGAACATCAGAACATCCTTCCGCTACTCTTTGAAAACGAGAAATCAGGACGCATTCTCCCTCGTTGAGGTGCTCGCCACCGTGGCGGTAATTACTATTCTCGCTTCGGGGGCGATTTTAGGTTGGGGGGGGATCAAGGGAGCATCTGAAAGCTCGCAGCTTCGATCGCATGTGCAGATGCTAAACAGTGCGGTGGCGGTCTACCGTAGCAGTGGTGGTGATCTCAGTGGGAGTCTTTCGGTGGGCGAGGTGCTGACTAAGCTCAAATCGGTCGCCAATGAAGAGTCGGCGCAGCGGTTGAATGGTTATCGCGGGGCGACGATCGATCAGCGGCTGCGGGCGGAACCGCAGAGTGAGGCGGAGGCGGCGAGTTCGCAACCGCGGGCGATGTGGAATCCGGTGCGGATGCGTTTTGTGATTGCCTCCGGTGGTCAGGATGGGGTGAAGCGATTCGTGTTCGATGAGCAGGGCGAGAGTGTGGATCCCGAGGAGCGTGCGGTTGCGCTGGCTCTCGCGAGTCAGGGTGGCGGCTGGGTCTGGGACTACTCCGAGTTTCAGGTGCCAGAGGTTACTGTAGGGGAGCTTCCAGTCTTAATCGCGGGCACGCTGGCTGGGCCTAATCCGGCCGATGCGTTGGAGGTTCTTGAGTTGAACCCCCCGCAGTTCTCTATCCCGGGGGGGAGCTACGAGTATTCGAACTTCGATCTGCCCCTGTCTTTCGAGAACGACAACCCGGCGGGTGTCTCGGAGGTTTTCTATTCGATCGATGGCGCTGATTGGGCGATCTATAGTGGATCGGCGATTTTGGTGCCGGCTGGGGCGCGGGTCGCTGCTTACAGTGTTTCGCTGGATCCGGATCGTTGGATCGATAGTTTGCCGGCGGCCGAGACGTATGATTCGACCTTCGTGATCACCGGATCGACAGCGGGCTTGTTCTCCAACCCGGTCGGCGGCCCGGACATGGTGACTGGCGGCTGGGGCAACTACTTCACTTGGGGAACCCCGGCGACGCAGGCTGGGTTCACCGACCCGAGCTGGATTCTCTACGAGGGCGCGTCGTTCTATGATGTGATGCCCGGCGAGCAGTTCTTACTCGGGACGATCGAATACTACAACGGAACCATCAACGGTGGCACCGGCGCCAGTGGGCTCGATTTGGCCATCACTCTTTCCTTCGCCGGTGGATCGCAGGAGGAAGTGTTCCAATACGATCTCAATCTGATCAACTCGGCAAATCTGGATGGCAATACGCAGGCGGAAAGCGCCGACTACGTGCAGTTCGGCGAAATTGTCGGCACGATCCCGGCGTTTCTGGGCGGAGTGGAATACAACCTGGTGCTTGAGTTTGGAGCGACTACGGAGAATGGGTTCGCGAGTATCGACGAGTTCTTTGTCTTCGAGGGCGAGAGCGCGACTGGCCAGATCTACGGCACCCTGGTTCCCGCTTGGGGAGGGAGTAGCGAGGGTTAAGGGGCGCCGAGGTCAGAGGCAACACTTCTTGTATTTTTTCCCACTGTCGCAGGGGCAGGGATCGTTGCGACCCACCTCGAGCGCGGGTGCGGCGGCGGGAGTTTGGGGCTCCGGTTCGAAGTCGTCTTCCCAGCCCTCAGCTCCGAGGGCTGGGGGCGGTCGATTCGGGACGTGCGGAGCCTCCTTGTCGCGGTAGCGGGCTTCGAGGCGCATTAGCTTGAAGTGCCCCTTTGTTGACGGCGAACCGTTCATCGACTCGGTGAGATCCTCCAGTGTGCCGACACTGCTCTCGAAGACGTAGTCTTTATCGTAATGTAAGGCGATGAGCGGGAGGAGTTCCGTCGCGTGGAGGTCGGCGATTTGCCAGATCAAGTCCGTGACCAGTCGGGTGTCGAGCACGTTGTCCTCAGGTGGCGAGTCGAGCAGGAACTCCAAGACGGAACGGAACCAGTCGCGCACTTCGGCGCGCCGGGCGGGTTGGAAGACGGCCAGCCGGGCGACTGCTGTCGCCAGAGCGGCTCGCCCCTCGGAGGGGATGCCCGGTTTGAGCATGAATTCTCGGACGACGTCGAGCTGTCCTTCGACGAGATGCAAGAGCGGCTCCCAAAGGTCTTCCTGTAGCAGGTCTCCGTACCAATAGTCTAGGCCGTCCTTATGCAGAGAGATGGCATCGAACACCGTGGGAAGTGCTTCTGCTGCTTTTAGTTCGCCGAGGAAATAGATGGCGTGTAGGGCGAAAAAACTTCCCTTATCCTCTTCGTCCTCGAACTCCGAGATAAAGTGCGGCGCGCGTGCGATGCTGTCTTGTAGCACGGTTTCTAGATCGGCGATGAGCGTCGTGCGGGGCAGGGCGAGGATCTCGGCGATGGTCGCGCGCGGCATCTCGAACTTGTGCTGGTAGAGTGCGGCGATCTCCGGGTGGTGAAATTCAGGAGCTGTGATGTTTGGTGCGATTCTGGGGATCGGCGCAACCACAGTGCGGATGGCTCGGGCTTCATCGTCCGCGATCCGCTGCTGCATGGATTTGAAATTCGCCTGCGCGATCTTGGCCAGTAGCGTCTGTAGCTGCGAGTCGTCATAGGATGGGAATGCGAGCAGTTGCTTGCAGATGGCCATAGCCGAGTCGGGTCGTCCCTCCTCGAGGTGGAAATGCGCTACGATATTGTAGTAGCCC
>QIKC01000169.1 GCA_003232855.1 Verrucomicrobiales bacterium | reverse complement strand
GAGCGTAAGAGCCTCAAAATCGAGGATCTGGATGGCGAAAAATTTATCTCCTTCGAGCCGGATCTGCCGACTCGCAAGGCGCTGGATAAGGTAATGAAAGAGGAGGGGGTGAAGGTGAAGCGCGAGATGGAGTTCGACAATATCGAAACCGTGAAGCGCGCCGTTGAAATCGAGAATGGCATTTCTATCGTCCCTGAGAACTCCGTTGAGGGTGAGGTGAAGGCGGGAATGTTACGGGCGATCCCGCTGCGTTCCCCGTCGCTGGTTCGCCCGCTGGGGCTAGTGCAAAAGCGCACGCGCGCGATCTCTCCGGCGATGCGCGAGTTTATCGCGACGCTGAAGAGCGGGCGATAGCCACGGGGGCTTCCGCTATTCTTTCAGCGTGATCAGAAGTCGCCCTGCTTCGACTTGCAGGCTGGCTATCCCAGTGCTCCCGGAACCGCCGCCGAGGATTTTTCCAAGGAGGTTTTGTCCTTTGAGTCCGCCGAGCCATTCATTGGGTAGGGATAGACCCCAGACGGTCAGGTCGTCGAGAATCAATTCGGGGACACCGTCTCGGGTTTCGATAAAGAAGCGTGCGCGGGCGTTGAGTTTTCTCCCGCCGAGCAGCGGCAGATCGGGATCCAGGTCGGTGACGACTTTGGCGTGGAGCGCCCCGGGAACGAGTTCGAAACGCAGGCGGTCGCCGAGGCCGGTGTGTTCGTTGAGCAGGCCGTTAAGTTCGCGCTCTGTGATGATGATTTCTTTTCCGCCCTTTTGGTAGCTTTCTGTTTCCGGTTGCTCGGGTTGTTCGGTGGTAAGGCGAGCGGTCTGTAGTTTCTCTTCGAGCGTTGTCTTTTCTGTGGCGCTCAGTTCGACGGGTTTGATCGGGCGGTTGTGCCACCACCAGAGGGCGGCGAGTGCCAAGACCAAAATCGCGAGGGCGAGGAGAACGAGCTTCCAGCAGCTCCGGCTGGCGGCGGGGGGGGGAGCAGAATTCGTCATGGGAGAGGCAGGTGTCCTTTAGAGGGTGCCGAAGTAGCGGTCGCCGGCGTCGCCGAGACCGGGGACGATGTAGGCGTTTTCATCGAGGCGTTCGTCGATGGCGGCGGTGACGATGGGGATGTCGGGATGGCGTTCGGAGAAGTGGGCGACGCCTTCGGGGCAGGTGACTAGGCAGACGAAGCGCAGGTTTTTCGCGCCACGCGCTTTCAGTTGGTCGGCGGCGGCGGCGCTGCTATGGCCGGTGGCCAGCATGGGGTCGATCAGGAGCACGTCGGCGGTCGCGATGTCTGTGGGGAGGTTGCAGTAGTAGGTTTCGGGTAGGTGGGTGTCTTCGTTTCGAGCCATGCCGATGTGCCCGACCTGTGCATCGGGCAGGATGTCGACGATGCCGTTCAACATACCGAGACCAGCACGAAGTATTGGCACGAGTACCACTGGTCGTAGCAATTCGGTGCCGTCCGCAGTCGCCACCGGGGTCTCCACTTCGATCTTGCGTGTGCCGAGCCCGCGGGTGGCTTCGAAGGCGATCAGTCGTGAGATCTCGTGCAGGTGCCGCCGGAAGGAGCCGGGAGTGGTATCGCGCGCCCGCAAACGGGAGAGGAGGGTGCTGACGAGCGGGTGCTCGATAACGGTGACGTCTTGCTGCATCGTTTGGCGATCAGGATCCGCTGGCGGGTTTGTTGCTGGCGGGTTTGCCGGTGGTGGCGCTGGCGGTGCGCGGCGCCTTTGTCGTGGAGATCAGGTCGGAGGAGATATCGAGGGCTTCGCGTTTCGTGGGGTCGAGGAAATGCGGGTAGTCGGGAACGGTTTCGGCGAGCTCTTTCGCTTTGTTTTCGGCGCGGATCATGGAGCTGGTCTCGTCTTGTTTGAAGTTGTCGATCGCGGCGAGGGTTTCGTTATCGACGTTGTCGAGCGTCAGTCGCCAGACTTTGTAGCGGCCAGCCTCTGATTTTTCGATGCTCTCGAAGAGTGTGGTGCGGGCGGCGTTGCGCTCGCGCCGACGCTGTTTCTCTGCGTGGTTTTCCTCTAGGCGTTTGGCGAGGTTGAGCGAGACGGTATTGCGCTCGGTGAGTTCCTTGATGCGTTTGTTGTCTTCGAGGAGGTATTCGAATTCTTTTTCGGAGGCGATCCGCGCCTTGGAGGCGGAGCGGAGTCGGTCGGAGAGGTCGCTGTTGTCGGATTCCACGTAGTCTAACTGGCGGATGGTGTCGTAGACGAGGGCGTTGGGTAGTGAGGCTTCGCCGGTTTCGATTTCGTCGGTGTAGGAGGGGAGGATGATGTCTGGGACGACGCCTTTGAGCTGGGTCGAGCCGCCGGCGATGCGGTAGAATTTCTGGATGGTGACCTTGAGTGCCCCTGCGCGTTCTTTGGTCTTGCGGGGGAAAATCATCGGCATGAATTGGGCGACGGGCATGACGGTCTGCACCGTGCCTTTGCCGAAGGTCGATTTGTCACCGACGATGATCGCGCGGCCGTAGTCTTGTAAGGCTGCGGCGAAAATCTCGCTCGCAGAAGCGCTCGAGCGGTCGGTGAGGACGACTAGCGGGCCGTCGTAAACTGCCCGACGATTTTTCGAGCGGCGGCTGGTGATCTGGCCTTTGGCGTTCTTCGCCTGCACCACGGGGCCTTCTTTGATGAACATCCCGGTCATTTTGATCGCCTCTTCAAGCGACCCGCCACCGTTGCCTCTCAGGTCGATGACGAGGCCTTCGATGCCTTCGGTGATGAGGCGGTCGAGCAGGCGGCGCACATCCGAGCTGCAGCTGACGGTGCCGCGCTCCATGTCGGCATAGAAGGCGTAGAGGTTGATCCAGCCGATGCGGGTTTTGGCGTCGTCTGGGCCGTTGATTTCGATGAGCTCGGCGTTGGCGAGCTTGTCTTTGAGGTTTACCTCGTCGCGGGTGATGACGATCATCTTGGTCATCGAGTCGTCGGCGGCATCGGCGGGGATCACTTTGAGGATGACATCGGTGCCTTTTTCGCCGCGGATCAGATCGACCACTTTGTTGAGTTTCATGTACATGATGTCGATTATCTCGGCACCTTTCCCTTGGGCGACGCCGACGATGCGGTCGTTGTTTTGTAGTTCGCCACCTCTCTGTGCCGGGCCGCCGACCACTAGCCCTTGGATTTTGGCGGCGCCATCTTCCATGCTCAGCAGGGCGCCGATGCCGACTAGCTTGTTCTCCATGCCGACGCGAAAGTTTTCTAGCTCCGATTGGCTGAAGTATTCCGAATGCGGGTCGTAGACTTGTGATAGGGTGGACAGGAAGTAGTTGCAGATTTCCTCTTCGTCGTTTTCGGCGAGGCTGCGCATGAAGCGGGTGTAGCGTTGCAGCACCTTGTCCTTCGGGCTTTTGTCGCCGTCTTTTCCGAGGATCGCGGAGAGGTCTTTGCCGAGTTCTTTGGCGCGCTCGCGCTGGGCGATGAGGCGCAGCTCGGCTTCGAGTAATTGGCCTTCTAAGATATTGCGCCAGAGGAGATCGGCGGCGGCTTCGTCGGCGGGCCAGGCGGAATCCTTGCGGCGTTTTTCTACGGTGCGCTCGCTGTCGAACGTGAACTCGTGCTTCTCTAACATCTTCTCAATTTTCGCCACGCGGGAGGTGACGCGTTGGGTATAGATGTCGTAGATGGTGATGGCGGGTTGGATGGATCCTTCGAACACGGAGTCGTCGAGCGAGTGGGCGTAATTTTTCTGGAACCCGTCGATGTCCGTCTGGGTGAAGTAGAGACGGTTGGAGTCGAGGAAATCGATGTAGTGGTCGAGCAGTTCTTGGGAGACGTCGTCTTCGAAGTCGGTGCGCGAATAGTGGTTGTTCTGAACCAAGTTGGCGACGTATTGGGCGATGGTGCCGTAGTTTGGTGCGGCGACGGTGCAGGCTTGCAGTGCGCAACTTGCGGCGATCACCCAGAGTGGTGCCGCAATGGTTTTTCTCTTGATATTCATAGGTCGATGGGGGGGCGAGAGAGTCTGCGCAGGCAGACGTTACGTCTGCTGTGAGTTTCCCCTATGTCCCGGAAGGTGTCTAATCATTTTCCCTCGATGGGGAGGGGTGGGCGCGGGGGCGTGCGGGTGGGTGTTCGGCGAGGAATGGCTGTGCGAGCCCCGCTTTTTAGCGGGCTAGCGGCGTGACCAGCTCGGCTCGCTGATTTTGCCGAGGTTGGAGACGATTTCGGTGGTGGCGCCGCTTTGGGTATCGGCGATGACGAGGGCGCGGCCGGTGCTGTAGACGAGGCGGCGGCTGTCGGGTGCCCACGAGGGGTCTTCGCCGCGACCGATGAGGTGGGTTTTGCCGCTGGCGAAATCGTAGACTGCAACCGAGTAGCTGCCGCCTTTGCGGACGTTGAGGGCGAGTTTTTTGCCGTCGGGGGACCAGTTGGGCTCGGTGCAATGGTTGTAGCCGACGGAAAGTCGTCGCGGGGTGCCGCCGGTAGCGGGCGATATATAGATCAGGGGGCGTCCGCTGGTATCGGATGAGTAGGCGATCTGCCTGCCGTCGGGGGACCAGGTGGGCGAGGTCTCGCCGCCCTTCGTGTGGGTGATCCGTTTGGCGTTGCTGTCGCCGATGCCGACGACGAAGATATCTGGGTTGCCGACGAAGCTCATGGTGAGGGCGATGCGTCGTCCGTCGGGTGAAAACGCGGCGCCGCTATTGGTTCCGGGTGCTTTGACGATCCGCTGGCGGCTGCCGGAGCTGAGTTTGATGAGGTAGATGTCGGCGTAGCCGCTTCCGTAGCCGGTGTGGGCGACCGAATTTCCGTCTGGGGACATCGCGGGCGAGACATTGAGGCGGGCGTCATTGGTTAGGCGGCGCACTTCGGAACCGTCGGCGCGGCAGGAGTAGATTTCTTTGTGGCCGGAGCGTTTGGCGACGAAGGCGATCTTGCCGCTGAGTTGGATGCTCTCGCCGCCGCCTTCGATGACGAGCTCTTTGACCGCTTGAGCTTTGGCCGTTCCGGGTTGGATGGCGAGTGCCAATAGCAAGCCGATGAGGAGGGTGGGAATTCGCATAGAGAAAAGTTTAGAGGTCATAGGCGTTGGGCTTGAGCTTGAAGCGAATTTTGACCGAGTAGTTGCCTTTGCTGAGCCCCTTGGGGATGGCGCGGAGGCGACCGACCGAGCGCAGTGCCTGAGTCACCGAGGCGTCCATTTCTCGCGAGCCTGACGGAGTGACGATTCTGGCGTTCAGCACTCTGCCGTCCGGGGCGATGGTGATCTGTGTTAGTGCCGAGAGCAGTTGCGAGCTGATGTTTTGTGGCTGGTTCCAGCGGCCGTGGAACGATGTCTGGATGAGTTGGTCATACCAACTAAAATCGCCGCGCCCGGCCGATTTGCCTCCGGGCTTGGCTTTGCCCGACCCGGATCCGGCGTTGCGGCTGCCGCTCGTTTTTGGGGCGCCGCCCTGGCTGCGCTTCCAATTGGCGACCGCCTTCGAATTCGATCGGGTTGGTTTTTTGGCCACCGTTTTTGTTGGCGCTTTCGTTGTCCGTTTGGCGGGTTTTTTGGTCGTCGATGTCTTGGCGACACTCTTCTTTGTCGCGGGCTTTTTGGTGGCCTTTGTTGGGGATTTTTTGACGACCGATTTTGGCTTTTTGGTGGGCGGTTTTTTCGCTGGCGCCGCTTTGGTTGGCGAGGGTTTTGGTGCGCTGCGGGTTACTTTGCGCGATTTCTGAATCGGCTTGGTGGCGGCTTTCGGTTTGGAGATTTTGGCGGCGGGCTTTTTAGGAAGGCTGGGTTTGACGACCTTTTTTTTGGCCGGCGCTTTCTTCGGTGTCGGCTTGGGTTCCGGTTTTGGTTCCGGCTTGGGCTCGGGTTTTGGCTCGGGTTTTGGCTCCGGTTTTGGTTCGGGCTTTGGTTCGGGCTTTGGTTCGGGCTTTGGCTCCGGTTCGGGTTCGGGCTTAGCG
>QIKC01000213.1 GCA_003232855.1 Verrucomicrobiales bacterium | reverse complement strand
GCGCCCTCGCCGCTGTCGCGCATCGCCCTGGGCGCCATGGCGGGGGATCATCCGGACAGGGCGGAGGCGTCGATCGCGGTCGAGGCGAACGCTCGCGAGGAGGTGATAAAATTGGAGACGGGCATCGCGTTGTTAGAGGTGGTGATTACCATCGCGCCCCTGCTCGGCCTGCTGGGCACGGTATCGGGCTTGGTCGAGGTGTTTAGCAATCTTGATTCGAGCGGCGGTGCTGGCGACCACGCGGCGGTGGCGCGCGGTATCGCGGAGGCGTTGAACACCACTATCGCCGGTCTGGCGGTGGCGATACCGACGGTGATCGCGCACAGCTATTTTATCAAAAAGTTGGAGCGCATGGGTGTGCGTATGGAGGTGCTGGTCGGTGGTTTGCTGTCCGTGCTCTACCGCTCGGAGGGGCGGCCGTTCTATGATGCTCCTAATTCGTCCCCTGGCGTGCAGTGAAATTTGTCCAAAAACGTGCGAGGCAGACGACGGTGCCGATTGTTTCGCTGATCGACATTCTGGCGATTCTGTTGATCTTTTTTATCCTCACCTCGACGTTCCGCGAGGAGAAGTCCTTTGCTGAAATCACCCTGCCGAAGTCGGGGGCGCTGGCTGTCGAGACCTCCACTGAGGCGCGTCTTGAATTGGCGATCACTGCGGATTCGAAGGTGCTGCTCGGTGCCGCCGAGGTGCCGCTGTCTGAGCTCGTCTCGCGCCTGCGCCGTCTGAAGGCGGAGCGCCCGGAGGTGAAGCTCGAGCTGCGTGCCGACGAGGAGGCGCCCCTGAAAATTCTCGTCGCCGCATGGGATGCATTGACCCGCGCGGGCTTCCGGGTTAAGGACGTGCCGGCGCGCATATTAATGCAAAAAACAGCGCCCGACCCGACCCCGTGATTCGCGATATCGTCATTTTTGGAGACCCGGTGCTGCGCAAAAAATGCGCTGTGGTTGGCGAGGTGACAGACGAGATTCGCAGCTTGGTCGATGACATGATGGAGACGATGCGTGAGGCACAGGGCATCGGGCTGGCCGCTCCCCAGATCGGCGTGCCGGTGCAGTTGGCGATCGTCGATGTGTCGCATGACCCCGAATGTATCAGCTACCTGCGGGTGGACGGGGAGGACGCGAAATTAGAGGACATCATGCCGCTGGTGTTTATCAATCCGCAGCTCGTCCCGCATGGTGAGAAGGCGGTGATGTCCGAGGGCTGTTTGAGTTTTCCCGATATTAACGGCGACGTCACTCGGTCGTATGAGCTCAAGGCGGTGCTGACCGATCTCGACGGGCGCACCTTGCAAATCGAGACCGACGGCCTGCTCGCGCGCGCTATCCAGCACGAGACCGATCACCTCAACGGCGTGCTTTTCATCGAGCGCATGTCGACGGCCACCAAAATCGCCCTGCGCGGGAAGATCAAACGCATGCAACGCGAATACGGCGCGGCCTAGCGCCCGGCACCACGCGCAGATGGAAGACGCGATCCCAACGTCAGAGGAGGCCAAGAGCTTTGCTCGATCTTGTTTTAAGAGTCTGTCCACCGCCGACAGTTTGATCCGCTTTCGCTTGTGTGAATTGGTCGAGCGTTCTGTGCTCGCCGCCGCTGTTGATGAGAACACCGACTTGTTGCGCGCTGCCGCCTATCTGCAGGAGGTGGGGGTGGTGCATAGCTCGAAGGAGAAAGCGGTCTACTCGTTGCAGATGTGCCAGCATTTTTTCGACGAGTCACTCGGCGGGCTGCACCCGGTTCTCGAGGATTGTATCATCAACCATGTGCGATCCGGGGTCGCCATTTCTCCAGAGGCGCGGCTGATGCAAATCTGTCACAAGTACGCGACCACCCACTACCTCGATTACATGCTGCTCAAGCAGAGCATTTCCGAGGCGGGTTTCGAGCGCTTGCAGATGCAGCGCATCGAGGCCTATTCCGCCTATCTGGACGCGCATCCCCGCGGGCGGAAGATCGACGAGATTTTGTACGGGATCTTCCACTAGGTGTGCGGTATGGATCAAATATTGTAAAAATGGCGTGATTGAGAATCTTTGTTGATAATTCTTCTCTATTGTGGTAAATATATTTTTATTGCAAAAAAATGGACTTTTGGCATCGAAAAAAATGGTTAGGGCTGGGGATCGCGCTTGTTTTGTTAGGGCAAGTGGTGGCGGCTAGCGCAGAAGCTCCACGGGCGCTGCCGGTGAAGCGCGATGTTAAGCGGGTGCTCTTTCTCGGGGATTCGATGAGCATGGGTGCCTTTGGGCGCACTTTTGATAGCATGCTACGCGCGGCGGGTTTCGAGGTCTACACTTGCGTCGCGGGCGGCGCGACTCCGTATTATTGGCTGAGCCGCTATGCGCCGATTTCATCGAACATCGGTTATTGGAAGAAGACGCCCTCCGGCGAGAATCGGTGGAAGACGGTCAAAGCGGTGCCCAAGGTCGAGGTGTTGATCGAACTGTACGATCCGGATCTGGTGGTGGTGCAGACGGGAACCAATCTCTACGCCACTCTGCGCTCTAAGCGCCGCAGCAAGGCGGGCAACATCAAAGAAATCGAAAACCTCTGTCGCAACATGGCCGAGGCGGTGACCTCTGGGGGGCGGCGCTGCTATTGGATCACCCCGCCGGCGGCGCATCCGAGCCGCTACCCGGTCAGCCTTCAACGCGAGCTAGCCGCCTTAACTCGGCAGCAGGTGGAGCCTTTCGGTCGGGTGTTCGACAGCCGCAAGGTGACCAAATATATCGATCCCTATCCTCGCAATGACGGCATCCATTACGGGCCGACCGAGGCGCGCAAGTGGGCGCGGCACGTGGTCGCGGACTTTGTGAGTTATGCGGGGGGCGAGGCCATCGGCCGTCGTGCTTTAGATCCCGAGGGGGCGTTCGGCACCGAGGTCGCAGCGGTCAAGCCGGCGGTGCCCGTCGATCCTAGCGAGATCGTGTGGGGCGAAATCGACGTCAAGCTGCGGCTCAAGGCGAAGACGCAATTGCCGCCCCGCAGCGACATCAGCTATCGCAGTTGTTCTGTGCTTTATGAATACGAGATCGTGGGTGTGAGTGCTGGCCACTACCCTTTCGACACTCTGCGCGTCGCCCACATTGGCCTGTTCAACCGCAAAGTTACCGCAAAGGCGGGTTATCCGCTGGGGACGGTGCGCTCTTGGAAAATGGTGCCGATCGAGCGCTACTCCTACTTTCTGCGCTTGCAGATGGCGGACGACCTAGACGCCGATCTGGACAAGCCGATCTACGTGATCAAGCAAGATTGATCGGGTCGACGCTGATCGAGACGTCCTCGTAGTCGGGGGTGCCCGATTTTTCGTCCTTTGGTTTGAAAAGGTACCAACTGCCGGCGGCGACTGCCGCGAGCACGCCGAAGGTGGCGAGCGCTGTGACCACCGCGATGGTGGTCTGCTTTTTGCTCGAACCCGGTGGCGGCGCCATGTAATACGAGGTGGTGTGCAGGCCGAGATCGGAAGCCACCATGGCGGTGGTGATGGCGCCGGATGGATGCGGCCTGTGGGCTGCCGGGCGGGGCAGCATGAGCGCTGCGGGAGCCGGGGCGAGCGTCGGAACGGGTGTGGCTGCAGCGTGGGCGATGCAATGGGTGAACTCTTCTAACGCCTGTTTGGCGGTCGCCGGTCGGTCGTTGGGCGAGCGCGAGATCATGCGCATCACCCAGGAGCAAATCTGCGGCGGCAGGTCGGGGCGCAGAGTGCTGAGATCGACTATCTCGTGCTCCAATTTTCGCGTCATCACCTCGGCGACGTGGTTGCCGTCGAAGGGGTAGGCTCTAGCGAGGGCGTAGTAGAACAGGCAGCCCAGCGAGTAGATGTCGGTGCGGCCGTCGAGCGGTTCGCGCTCGAATTGTTCCGGCGCCATGAAGTAGATCGAGCCGAGGATCGAGTCGCCGTGTTGTATGGTTTGCGTCGAGGGCTTTTGCGTGACTTTGGCGAGGCCGAAGTCGAGCAGCTTCAGCTCGAAGCGCCCGCTCGGCAGCCACGCGATCATCACGTTCGAGGGCTTCAGGTCGCGGTGCAGCATGTTGATTTCCTGCGCCGCGATGAGGCCTTCGAGCGCCTGTTCGGCGACGCTTTGGAAATCCTCAAAAGTGAGGGCGCCCCTTTCGATGAGTTCGTCGAGGGTTTCGCCATCGATCAGTTCCATGACGACGAAGCCGCCATCGGCGTCGATCCCCGCGTCGTAGATGGTGACGACGTTCGGGTGTTGTAGCTGCGAGAGTAGGCCGGCCTCGCGCACCAATTCCTCGGTAGTGAGGCGTTCTTCTTCAGGTTTTTCGCCTTGCGGCAACAGGCGTTTGATCGCGACTTCGCGGTCTAAGGTGTGATCGTGCGCTCGGTAGACAGCACCGATCCCTCCTTGGCCGATTTTGGACAGGATTTCGTAACGCTCGGATTGGGGTGGGGCGCTCACTTGGATAGTATATGGGGATTTATCGAGAATTCATGCGATATTGACAAAGTGGTGGCGGCGGGTCAATCTCAATCTGTCGCGGGTCGCGGGAGTTATGTTGTATCTTGTTGTGCAGATGGGGGTGATCCTCGCCGTTGCGGCAGCGGTGTTTTTTGCACTTGGCTGCTGGTATGCCAGTGCGCGGGTGGCGCGGGAGCAGGTGGGCGCCCTCGACGCAGTCGAAGTGGAGGTCGCGGATCCGCGCATCGAGGCGGCCGAGGTGGAGATCGACGGCTACCGGGAGCAGGTGGCCGGGTTGCAGGCGGATTTGGCCAAAGCGCGCGCGCATATGGCGTTCGACGAGCCGGTCGCTTTCGCGGGATTGCCGCCGGGGGCAGAAGAGGATGCGGAGCTGGGCGCGGTCTATCCGATGCGACCTGAGTCCGCCGACGACCTGACGGCGATTCGCGGTATTGGCAAGGTGGTTGCTCGGCAGCTGAACGAACTCGGCATTTACACGCTGGCGCAAATCGCTGGTTGGGATCGCCCGCAGATGGACGCGATTTCCGTGCGCATGGGTTTCAAGGATCGTATCCGGCGCGACGACTGGGGCGGGCAGGCGCGGCGTTTGGTCTGAGGGCGAAGCGGCCGTTCTATCTGACGATGTCGACGAGGGTTCCGGTCGGGCAGGCGCGGAAGAATGATCTGGCCTTGGCCGACGGCATGCGGATGCAGCCGTGTGAGGCGGGGTAGCCCGGGAGGTGGCCGCTGTGGGTGCCGAACGCGCTACAACTCAGGCGCATGAAGTAGGGCATGGATGCGGAGTTGTAGATCGATGAGCGGTGGTGTCGGTGCTTGTGGGTGACGACGTAGCTGCCGGTGGGTGTGATGTGGCTCCTGCGCCCGGTCGACACTCTGCTGGAGTTGATCTGCATCTCGTTTTTATACAGGGTCGCGGTTTGTTTGGAGAGCGAGATGACGATGCGGAATTGCTGTGTTCGCCGGGCTGGATCAAAGCCGCTGAGCAGCTGTTGGGCGACGATGTTTTCCGCCTGAGCGGCGAGGCTGATGGAGTAGCGTTTCCACTTCTTGGTGTGGGCGCCGCGGCTCGCCCCGTGCTCGAGGAGGGCGCGGATGGACTCAGGTTCGCCGATTGTCGCGGCGATCATCAACGGCGTGAAGCGGCTGTCGCGGGTTAGGTAGAAGTTCATCGTTTGGTTATCGACAAGTTTGCGGAAGGATTCGGACGTGGGCAACGCGAGCGTGGCGTTGGCGTCGGCGCCGGCATCGAGCAGCAGCCGCACCATGCTCGGAGAGCGCATGGCGATGGCTAGGGGCAGTGCGGCTTGGCCGTCGCGGCCACGGATCTGCGGGTTCGCGCCGATCTCTAATAGGCACTGCGCCAGTTCGAGGTCGTTGCGGCGGACGGCTCGGGTGAGCGGTGACGCGCCATCTTGATCCGCGAGATCGGGGTGCGGCAGGTGCCGGGCTAGCAGTCGCAACGCGTCGAAATCGCGGTCGGCGGCGGCGGCGTGTAGCAGGGCGGGGTGGGGG
>QIKC01000100.1 GCA_003232855.1 Verrucomicrobiales bacterium | reverse complement strand
CAAGTGCAGGAAATCGTCGCGCAGCGGGATGATCGGTGAGCCCGCTTTCCCTTTCTCCGGATTTTTGCCCGCGAATGGACGCGAATGGACGCGAATTTGGATGAGGGAGCTTTTCCTCGGGATAGGAACTGCCACTAAAAGCAATTCATTAAGAAAACGTGGCCGTTGTGAGTGCTCCCTGAAACTGCGCTTCGAAGGAGTGGCATTCGCAGAAATTTTGAACTGCCGCTGGAAGCGTCAGCTACGGTCTGAGGGTTCCCCGAAATGCGGGGCGAGCCGCGTTAGCGTGACTGCGGGATGTTGCCGAAGCGGGCGCCGGTCTCCCATGCCTCGTGGCGGGCTTGTGGGAGGTTGCTGAGTCCGGAGTCGAGTCCGGTGCCGTCGTGGTTCCCGACTTGGGTGGACTCGCAGCTAGAGAACATCGTCGCGGCGAAGACGGAGAGGGCGAGGGCGGGAAGGGCGCGGCGGAAGAATTTGCGGATCATCGTCGATGGTCTGGTGATAGGTTTGTTGCGGCGAGAGGCGGTGAACGGGCTACTGGGCGACGCTCTTGAAAATTACGTGGTCGCCGGGCTGGACGACGCCGCTGAGTGACTTCTGGCGGATGTTGGCGACGGTGACTCCCGGTTTGACCGAGACGATACTGAGGTCGGCGATCCGCGAGCCGCCGCGTTTGACGATGAGGGTCGAATCGGCGGAGACTCCTTGGCGCGAACCGATGTTCACGACGACGAAACCCCAGTCGAGGTTGACGGCGGTGATGACGCCCTCGGTGGCGTTGCGTTGGATGCGTGTTAGGCGTCTGGCCTGACTCACTTGACCGCGTTCGATTTGTGCCTCGTGGTTGACAAATTTCTTGGAGGCGATTTCCACTTCGCCCTGTTTGGCGGTGAGTTCTTGTTTGGCGTCGTCGAGATCGGATTCGAGTTGCTGGATGATCGTTCCGACGTTTTTCGGGGTGACGCCGGGGAACTTTTCTTTCAGCTCTTCGATGACGGAGTCGATTTTAGCGATTTGGCTATCGAGGGGTGCCATCTGCCCGTTGAGCTTGTTGATCTCGGCGTCCAACTTGGCGATATTGATTTTCGTCTGCTCGAGGTCAGCCTGGTGTTGTGCCAGCAGGTTGTCCGTTTTCCACAGTTGTTCGAAGGCGCCGTCGTCACCTTTGAGGGCGGGGATGGCTTCTTTTTCGATCTTGCTGAGGATGGCGTCGATTTTTTTGTTGTTGGCGGCGCGCTCTTTGCGTTCGGCGATGAAGTCGCTGCGGTTCTTGATGCCGAAGACGGCGGCGGCCAGGAGGGCGACGGAAGTGATGATGAGGAAGAGTTTGGGCATGGTCTCGGTGATCTTTGGCGTTCGATGGGAGAGGGGGGGGCTAGTTGGATTCGAAGGGGTCGTCGTCGGCTGCGTCGGGCGCGGGATCGAGACCGAAGGGGTCGTCGTCGGCTGCGTCGGGTGCGGGATCGAGGCCGAAGGGGTCATCGTCGGCTGCGGCGGGCACGATCGGAGGCGCGGTGGTATCGGCTGCTGGTGTCGCGGCTGCGGCTGCGGGTTCTGCGGCTTGTGTCACTTTTTTGGAGGGATCCCATTTGCTGTCGCTGGAGACGACGACGCGGTCGCCAGTGGAGATGTTTTCGCCAGCGATGACGGAGAGCACGTCACAGACGCTCTGGTTCGATTCGAGGTTGGTGACCCTGAGCTTGCCGATCACTCTGCCACCGCGCAGGACGTCGAGTTTGGTGTTCGCGTTCACTCCCTGACGCCCACCTGCGCTGATCACGACGAAGTTCCACTGGCTGTGGTTCTGCGATACGCGGGCGTTGATGGAGCGCATCTGGCCGCTGACCTGCATGGCTTCTCTTACTTTGATATCGGCGATGCGCTGTTGGGTCGCTTCGCGGGTGAGAATGATATTTTTGAAAGCCGCTTTCGCGATGGCCAACTCCTGCCGCACGGTCGCCATTTCGATCTGCAAGGTTTCACTTTTGCTCACTGCGGCTTCGATGTCACCGATCTCCTTGAGGTGATCCTCCAAAATGGTGAGTTTTTCTTTTTTCTCGATGATCTGCGCCTTGATGAGTTTCTTATTGGACTCCTTGTCGGCTTTTTGTTCGATGGCGGTGTCGAGAGCCGCTTTTTCTCTGGTGACGTCGGCGTTACTGCCGGTGTTACTGTCGGCGTCGGCCAAAGCTTTGGTTTCTTGCCTGCGTTCGATGGCGTCGCCGAGGTGAGCCTGGGCGGCCTCCAAGTTCGCCTCCGAGCGGGCGAGGAGTTCGGTTTCGAGCTTTGCGGTTTTGCTGTTGGAATAGCGCAGGGCAGCACTGGTTCCGGCGAGAAGGATGGCGATAATCGTAAGAGTTTTCCACATAACGGTATGGGTGTGGTTGGGAGTTTCTAGGGGAAAGGAGTTGGGATTGCTTTAAATACGGATATTTCCGGGCTGATTCTTACCGATCAGAGTGGGTGAACTCAACCCTAAACACGCGCGGGCGGCAGTTTTTTCTTGGGAGAGGGGGAATCCGGGTGCCGCGTATGGTCGGTCGAGGGCGGGAGCGGGCGTCGAGAATGCCTGCGGCGCCCCTGTTTTCAGCGATTTTTGGGAGAGAGGGAGGCGTTCTCAGTCCCTACCGGTGAACGACATGACGATCATGAGGACGTGGTAGAAGAGCATCGCGACGCCAGAAAACAGTGCCAGCGAGGCGGCGACGTATTGCTCGGTGTTGTAGTGGTGGATAATATTCGAGGTGGTGTAGAGGATGGACACCGATGCCAGAACCACTAGGGCGGCGGCGAGCCAGAGGCCAAAGCTGAACCCGAACAGCACGCCGGCGGCGATGGCGCCAAAGGCGACGAACATGCCGACGACGAGGAATCCACGCAAGAATGAGAAGTCTTTTTTGGTTAGGAACGCGGTGGCGGTGAGGCCTGCGACCATGAGAACGGTGATCAGGCCGGCTTTGGCGATGACGTTGTCCGTGGGATCGACGTAGCGGGTGGCGATCACCATGATGGGCAGGAAGATGACGGCTTGAACCACTATGTAGAAGCCGAGGCCAGTGTACTGTAGGGCGCGGGAGGAGTCGGAGCGCGCCCAGCGGTCGGCCAAGTAGCCGGCGCCCATGAAGGCGATGATCACGAGCAGCCAGAAGCGGCTTAGGGTCGTGGCGAAGTTTTCGATGCCGGGGATTTTGAGCAGTAGTACCTGGATGACGATGAAGGCGCCGATCGCGCCGGCCAGATGCAGGTAGGTTTTTTTGATAAACTCTACGCGCGCGTTGGGCGTGGCGTCGGCGACGGTGAAGGGGTTGGCGTATCCGGTGTTCATAGTGCGTTTGATCGGGCCGCCCGGGTGAGAGGGTATGCGGGCGTGTTAGCGATCAGCGGGGAAGCTACCGGTGCTGGGGGCGGAGGTCAAGGCGCCGGGTTCCCTAGTTGGCGGGCACTTGGGCGAGGAGGAAGCTGACGGCGCTTTCGTTGGTGAGCAGCTGTCGGCAGACTTCGGGGCGTTCCGTTTCTGGTAGTTTTCCGGCGCCGAGTTTTTGTAACTGTCCTTCGAGTTCCGGGCTGAGGGTCTCGGTGGAGCGGCCACCGACTTCGGCGGCGAAGGTGAGGAGGAATTCGTCGATGATGGTGATGTCGTTCGGCATGGTTCTTTTTTTTGGGGAGGTGGTGGGATGACGAACTGGGGGGGAGGCTATGCAGGCGGATTTTGTTTTTTGTTTTCTAGGCGTTGCTCTCGGGTTCGCCGAACAGGTTGGTTGAGTCTTTGCAGAGGGAGATGAAATCCTCCCAGCGTAGGTCGAGCCAGGGGTCGATGCGCTGCAGCTCGGCCATGGTGTCGTCGCGGATGCCGACCATGACGGCGCTGATGCTTCTGCTGACTTTGCTTTGGCTCCAGCCCCACATTTTGGCTACCTGTCCTTGGTCGAGCTGGTGGATATTGACCAGTTTCATGATCGCTAGTTTCTCGGGATCGACTTTGGCGAAGGCTACCAGTAGCGCTTTGCGCAGCATGCCGACTAGGCGGTCTTCGCTGTCATCGGCGTCGGGTTCTGCGGGCAGGCGGTCGAAGGCGTCGCCGAGTGCGTCGGGGTCGGCGGCACCGGGGAGTTGGCCGCGAAATTTTTGGCGGCGTTTGAAGTCGATGAGCCGGTTGAGGGCGGTGCGGGTTAAAAACGCGCCGAGGGGGCCTTTGCCGGAGTATTTTTCGAGCAGTGGGCGGCGGCCGCCGCGTTCGCCGAAGCAGTCGGCCCACAGGTCGGCGGTGAGGTCGGCGGCTTCGGTGGCGCTGGCGCCGCGGTTGCGCAGTATGGCTTCGATCTGGGCGTTTGCCTGCGGGCTGCGGATGGCGGCGGCGGCTGCCTCGTCGCCGGTGAGCGCCGCTTCGACGCGCTGTATCTCTTTGCTTCGGTTCTGTGTTGCTGCGTTGTTCTCGCCCATATTAATGTGGAGAATATCTTCGCAAGATGGCCGTGCCGTCAACCGTGGAGAAAGGGGGGCAGCAAAAGCGGTGGGGGTTACACGCCAAACGGCGCCCCGGTGAAGGGGCGCCGATGGCGTGATCCTTCGCGCGCTATTGGGAGGAATAGCGACGCGGGAGTGTTCTTGGGCTGCGCGGGGGATGAGGCATAGCTGTTTGACGGGTGGTTGTTCCCGGTATTCAGAATTTTTTGCGAAATCGGCATGGGGAGCTGGGATCAGGTGCGCTGCCGCATGGCCTCGAACAGGCAGACGCCGGTGGCGACTGAGACGTTGAGGCATTCTACTGCCCCGGCCATCGGGATTTTGGCGAGGAAGTCGCAGTTTTCCTCGGTGAGCCGTCGCAGGCCTTCGCCTTCGGCGCCCATTACTAGGGCGATACCGCCTTTGAGGTCGATCTCGTAGAGTGATTGTTTGCCCTTGTCGGAGGTGCCGACGAACCAAATGCCGGCGTCTTTTAGGGTGCGCATGGTGCGCGCCAAGTTGGTGACTTGGATGTAGGGGACGGATTCGGCGCCGCCACAGGCTACCCGGCGCACTGTTTCGTTGAGGGGAGCCGAGCGGTCTTTCGGAGCGATCACTGCGCAGCAGCCTGCGGCGTCGGCGGTGCGTAGGCAGGCGCCGAGGTTGTGCGGGTCTTGCACGTGGTCGAGCACCAGCAGCAGCGGGTTTTCCGTCGCGGTGACGATGGGGAGCAAATCTTCCTCGCGCACGGATTTCTTGCGCGTCGGGTTTTCGGAATGGGCGTGTTTGCGTTTGCCGGTTGAGCGAGAGTGTTTGGCCACGCGCACCCCTAACCCGTATTTTCCGCGTGTGCATCTATCTATAACCCGACAGCCACTAATAGAATGGGCGCGAATAATTTATTGAGGCTCGGAGGCTTGCGCCGGGCGTTATTCCGGGCGTCATTCGCGCACTCTGATGGAGCGTATCCTCGTCCTCCAGCTCAAGCGCATCGGCGACTTGATCCTGACTTTCCCGACGCTGGCTGCGCTGCGTGCGGCGCGCCCGGATGCGCAGGTGACGCTGGTCGCGGCCGGCGCGGCGGGTGGGCTCGCCGAGTTGGTGCCCGGTGTCGATCGGGTGTTGATCTATCGGAAGGGGAAGCTGAACACCGGTTTGTGGAAAACGTTGCTCACCGGTCGTTACGACCTTTGTCTCGATTTTGGTGGCAGTGATCGCTCGGCGTTGATGGCGAGGGTTTGCGGCGCGCGGCGACGCGCTACCTATGCGAAGCTGGCTGCGAAGTCGCGCTGGCGGCGACGGCTTTTCGACGTGCAGAGTGAGGCGTCGGTGCGTGCGTTGCATACCGTTGATTACCATCACGCGCTGCTCGCCGCTGCGGGGATCGAGGCTGAGCCTGTTTCGTGGTCGCCGGACATTCCCGCCGCTGCCGCTGTTCGTGCGGCGGCGCTTTGTCCATCGGAGCCTTTCGCGTTGATCCATCCGGGAACCGCGCGCGAGGAAAAATACTGGCCCGCCGAGCGCTGGGCGGAGGTGGTCGATGCGTTGGGCGTGACCTGCCGGTGGTGTTGACCGGCGCCGCCGACCCGTTCGAGCGGGCGCACCTCGACGCGATCAAAGCGGCCACCGCGCGCCCGGTGATCGATTTGGCTGGGCGCTTGAGCCTGATCGAACTGGCGGCGGTGATCGCCCGCTGCGAATTGGCGCTGGGGGTCGATACTGCGGCCATGCATCTGGCTGCGGGCTTTGGAAAACCGCAAGTCGTGCTCTATGGGCCGACCAATCCCTACCACTGGCGACCGCGTCACCGGCGGGCGGTGATCGCCCTAGCGGGCCAGAACGACCCTCTTAACTCCTTCATCCTTAAGCACCGAAGTGCGCCGATGGACGAGCTTTCGACCGACGCCGTCATCCGTGCTATGGATACCGCCCGCGCCTCTGAAGCGCAGCAATGATGAAAAAGATTTCCCGCAAAGACATCGCCAAGATGTCGACCCTCGAATTTTTCAAAGTGGCGATGGGTCCCTACCGGCAGCTCGCTGGTTATCTGCGTCCGTATAAGATGCGCTTCGGTTTGGGCATCTTCTTTGGCGCCCTCTACGGACTGGTCAACGGCGGCATGGTGCTGACCATCAAATACGTCGGTGAGGTGGTCTTTGCCAAAAAGAATGTCGATGTTGAGTTCGAAAAAATGGTCGCCGAACTGCCCGCCGGAAAGGTCGAGGGCGCGGGTGGTGCCTTCGATGCCGTCGGCGACGT
>QIKC01000158.1 GCA_003232855.1 Verrucomicrobiales bacterium | reverse complement strand
ATTGCGCGTGCCACTGCTGATCATGGATAGAAAACAAAGCGTCACCACCACCGTCGTCGCCGCGATCGGTCCGGTGGCGCCGGTCTGGGAGACGGGGGCGCGCGACGAGCTGCGCGATGCCGCGAAGGGCGTGTTCACCGTCGTCGTTCCCGCCCGCGCCGAAGCGGCCGACGGCGCATTCACCATCACCTGGCTCGGCGAGACCAACCAAGGTATCTACCACAGCGGTACCCCGACTCGCTTCTCCCTGCCGCTACCCAGCAGCGCCACCTGGCGGGCGAAAGGCTCATTGCAGTTAGATTTGAAAAGCGGAGGCAAAACCTTCAAGTTCGTTCGCGGCCTGGAAGTCTCTCGCAACATCGGGCTCGGGCAGGCGGTGCCGATGGCACGCGCCGTTCAATACCGTAAGGGTGGGGGAGAGACCCGCAGCGACGTCACCTTCCGTGCTTCCGCTGATGCCAACGGCCTAACACTCGTTTACGAAATCGCCACCCCGATGCGCTCGCTGGGCGGCAAGGCGCCCTACCTCGTCGAGGTACAAATCGACGCCAGAGAGTATGGCAAGCGCCGCAAATTCGGCTTCGCCGATTTCATCCGCTTCACCCCGACTGATGATGGCGGCATTCGCATCAGCGCATTGCGACCCGCCGTATTCGGCAACGGCTACGGAAAAAAACTGAATAAAACTGCGATCAAAACCACGCGCCAAGCGCTGCCCGACGGCGGCGAAAAGCTCAGCATCACCATCCCGCGCAGCTACTTCTATCTACACGAGTGGGCGCTGGGCAACGGCAATAGCCTGCTCGGCATCAACACCCGCGTCCGCGTTCAAGGGGCGAGCGCCACCGACGACATTCCTTACAACGCCGACGGCGAATACCTGCTGGTCGATCCCACCATGACCCGCTTCAACACCCAATCCCTCAGCGTCCTCGAACTCTCGGCAAAACCGACCGGGCGCTGGAGCTCCCCTTCGAGCAGCACCACGGTCTCGTCCCAGCCGAGGCAGGCATCGGTCACGCTTTGGCCATACACCATTTTCTTTGGGTCGGAGTCGATCTTCTGGTTGCCTTCGACAAGGTGACTCTCCACCATCACCGCCGCGATATCGCGACTGCCCGCAGCAATCTGCGCGCCGAGATCCGCAGCCACTTGGGGCTGCTTACGGTGATCCTTACGACTGTTCCCATGGCTACAGTCCACCATGAGTTGCCGTTGCAGGCCGCTGGCCTCAAGGCGCTCTGCGGTCTCGCTGATGAACTCCGCAGAATAGTTAGGCCCCTCGGAAGAACCACGCAAAATGACGTGACAGGTATCGTTGCCTTTCGTCCCCACGATCGCGCTGACGCCCTGTTTGGTGACCGAGAGAAAGTGATGCGCCCCAGCCGCCGCGCCAATCCCGTCGATGGCGATTTGCACGCTGCCGCCAGTGCCGTTCTTAAAGCCCACCGGCATCGAAAGCCCCGAGGCCAGCTCGCGGTGCATTTGGCTCTCCGTCGTGCGCGCGCCGATCGCTCCCCAAGCGATCAAATCGGCGACAAACTGCGGGCTGATCGTGTCGAGAAATTCGGTTCCCGCAGGAATTCCAAGCTCTGCCAAATCGATGAGCAACCCCCGCGCCGCGCGCAGCCCTTCGTTGATGTCGAACGAGCCGTCGAGATGCGGATCGTTGATCAGCCCCTTCCAACCCACGGTAGTGCGCGGCTTTTCGAAATAGACACGCATCAAAATTAACAAATCCTCGCCCAACCGCTCCGCCACCGGCTTGAGCTTGTTCGCATACTCCATCGCCGCCGCCGGGTCGTGGATCGAGCACGGCCCGACCACCACCAACAGCCGGTCGTCGTCACCCATCAGAATACGCGTCGTCACCTCACGCGCCTCGCTGACCACCCGCGCCGCAGTGGCGCTAGTCGGCAGGTCGGCCATCAGCACGGCCGGCGCGATCAAGGGGCGGATCTGAGCGATCCGTAAATCGTCAGTCTCATTCTTATTTTTATTAGAAGCATGGATTGGCATCGGCGACCTATCGCGCCGGGGCGCACCGAGTTCAAACCGATTTCCACATCAGGAGTAAGCCGGGAGCAAACCGGACGGGGAGGGGACGTAATTTTCCAGTGCCATGGCGCCGCGTCTCGCTATATTCGACCACTAAAATCCCAACCACCCCCAACCTTTTCCTATGCCCAAGAAAAAAACGAACATCGAAAATCGCTTAGATCGAGACTATACCGCCGGGGGAATTCTCGCCTCGCAACCGCACCGCGGAACTACTGGTAACGCCGACATTGATGCCAAAGTCGCCGATCTCGTGGGCGATTGGGGGGTGGGGGACAAGCAGGCGCTGATCGAGGAAATGATCATCACCGCCCTCAATATCGGCCACGACGACATGGGCTTCGGCGAACTCAAACTACTCAACCGCAGCCTCAAGGAACTCCGCCTCGCCGATGAAGTATTCCGTCCCTTCGGCAACCGCCGCAAAGTGACCGTCTACGGATCGGCCCGCACCAAGCCTGACGAGCCCGAGTTCCTGGCGGCCAAAGCCTTCAGCAAAAAAATGCTCGATCACGATTTCATGACCATCACCGGCGCCGGCGACGGAATCATGGGCGCCGCCAACGAGGGCGCCGGGCGCGGCGACAGCTTCGGCCTCAACATCAGTTTGCCCTTCGAGCAAGGCGCCAACGCGACCATCGCCGGCGACCACAAATTGATCGATTTTAACTACTTCTTCACCCGCAAGCTAACATTCGTCAAAGAAGCGGACGCAGTGGCGCTCTTCCCCGGCGGCTTCGGCACCATGGACGAGGGCTTCGAGCTACTGACCTTAATGCAGACCGGCAAGGCGAAAATCCTGCCCATCGTCATGGTCGATGCCCCCGGCGGCACCTATTGGAAAACCTACGTGCAGTTCCTCGAAGAGCACCTGCTGCGCCGCGGCCTGATCTCCCCAGACGATTTTGCGCTGTTCACAGTCACCGACGACATCGGCGTGGCAGTCGATGAAATCATCAATTTCTACAAAAACTACCACTCCTACCGCTACGTCGGCGACGAGTTGGTATTCCGGCTCCTCAAACCCCTCACCAAAAAGGCGGTGGCAGCGCTCGGCGACGAATTCGGCGACCTACTAGCCGAGCCAGGCTTCCGCATCTCTGGCTCCCTCAAGGCAGAACGCAACGAACCAGCCATCGCCGACCTGCCGCGCCTCGTCTGCCGCCCAAACCACAGCAAATACGGTCGCCACCGCTTGTTGATCGATGCTATCAACCTCGCGGAGTGCGAGTAATGCATTCTTTTACGTGATCGGCGTAAAAACTTAATCCGTGGCGCAGGCTTGAAGGCAGATGAAAAAGGCGCGTCTCGACCAGCATTTGGTGGCTGCAGGTCACTGCGAGACGCGCGAGATGGCGAAGCGGCTCATTCTCGCCGGTGAAGTCATGCTCGGCGGCCACGTCGCCGACAAACCAGCCACGCCGGTGCCCGAAGGCGCCGTCATCACGATTCGCCAGCGCCCCAAGTTCGTCAGCCGCGGCGGACTCAAGCTAGAAGCCGCGCTCGACCAATTCGACATCGACGTCCGCGAGCGGATCGGCCTCGACATCGGCGCCTCCACCGGCGGCTTCACCGACTGCCTGCTGCAACGCGGCGCGACGAAGGTCTACGCCTTCGACGTTGGCACCAACCAGCTCGCATGGAAGATGCGCAGCGATCCGCGAGTGGTCACGCGAGAAAAATTCAACTGCCGCGCGCTCGTCCCGGCGGACTTGGCCGAGGCACCGTCCATCATCGTCTCCGACGTCTCCTTCATCTCGCTAACCAAGATTCTACCAGCCGCCTGCGCAGTCATCGCGCCCGGCGGCGAGCTGGTGGTGCTGATCAAGCCGCAGTTCGAGCTACAGCGCGAACAAGTCGGCAAAGGCGGCATCGTCCGCGACCCGGCGCTGCACCAGTTAGCGGTCGATAAGGTCACCGCTTTCGCCACCGACCAGCTCGGCCTCGATCACAAAGGCATCACCGAATCGCCAATCCAAGGCGCCGCCGGAAATCGCGAATTCCTCGCGTGGTTCGTGGTGGCAGCGAGCAGCTAGACTTGCCGCACGAATTCGCCTTGACCCCGCAGCGGAGCGGCGCAATAATGTGTTCGTAAGAACAGTAAATTTAGATGCGCATTATCGCGCCCAATTGAAGCCCATGGCCGCCGATCCTACAGACCCTAGCCCCTCGCAGGTGCTGCTTTATCAAACGGAGGAGGGCAGCTTCCGCCTCGATGTCCCGACCGACGGCGACACGGTCTGGCTTTCGCTCAAGCAGATGGCCGACCTTTTCGATCGGGATAAATCCACGATTTCCCGCCATATCGGCAACATTTTCGAGGAGGGCGAGTTGCAGAGGGATGCAGTTGTTGCAAAATTTGCAACAACTGCCGCCGACGGCAAAACCTACCGAGTGGAACACCACAACCTCGACGTTATCATTTCCGTCGGCTACCGGGTCAAATCGCTGCGCGGCACCCAGTTCCGTATTTGGGCCACCGGGCGCCTGCGGGAATTCCTCATTAAGGGCTTCACCATGGACGACGCCCGGCTGAAGGAGGCCGGGAACAGCCGCTACTTCGAGGAGCTTCTCGAGCGCATCCGCGACATCCGCTCGTCGGAGAAAATCTTCTGGGGCAAGGTGCTCGACATCTTCGCCACCAGCATCGATTACCAACCGCGTTCTGAGGCGGCCAGCGACTTTTTCGCCAAGATCCAGAACCAGCTCCACTGGGCGGCGCACGGCCATACGGCCGCCGAAATCATCCACCAGCGCGCCGACGCGGCTCAGCCGATGATGGGTGTCACCAATTTTCCCGGCGATTCTTTGCTCAAACGCGACACTGAGGTCGCCAAGAACTACCTCAGCGAAGAGGAGCTGAACGTGCTCAACCGCATCGTCACCGCCTACCTCGAACTCGCTGAACTCCAGGCCATGAACCGTATCGCCATGACCATGGACGACTGGCTCGCTCGGTTGCGCGAATTTCTCACCATGACCGGGCGCGGTATTCTCGATCATGCGGGCACCATCAGTCGCGACGACGCCCTGAGCAAGGCACGCTGCGAATACGAAACCTTCAAAACCCGCCAACTAGAAGCACCATCGGAAGCCGAGCGCCATTTCCTCGAGCAGATCAAAGAAAACTTCGGCATCCTTAAATAGATCGCATGAACAGAGAATAAGCGTCTCAAACCTCCGCGTTATAACTTCCGACAATACATGGAGATAACCCATTGAATGCCAGTCACTTACGCCAATAATTTTTTCGCTCTTGCGACTTAATTACTGTAATTCTAACAAGCATTTGTTGACAATTTAGACAGGTTACAAGGTGCGAATCTAGGGTCACCGTGGGCGACCGGCTAACATTCGCGCAGAGAGTAACATACCATCGATCGCCGAGATCGCGACGAGCAGAATAAAAATGAATACGGCGCTTGTGGTGTTCAGGGATCATCGAGGAAAATTCGTTCTTTGGAAAACGAAGCGCAAGCTAGCAAGACGAAAAAAAAGTTCAAGGTCGAGAACTCGCGGCGCAGCAAGCTAGGTAGGAGAGGGGAATGCACGCGACGACACCGAAGGCAAAAGAAGCCCTGCGTCGAACACCTCCGACCGAGCTGAATGGACAGGCTGACGCCCACACAGAGCAGGTAGGCGATTAGGGTCGCACAAAGACCACGTTGCACACGAAAAAGGGCATCAAGGCATAAATCAGGCACCGCTGGGAGACAGGAAGCCGAAGACATTTTATATCTTGACCCCCTTTTTTTGTCGTGTGCATGAGGCGCGGAGCGACTTGGAACTATATCGCGCGGACGCTCCTAAGTCCAAGTCGTGAGCCTCCGGAGGCTGGCGAGAATCGAGGCCCCAGGGCGATTCCCTGGCAAGCGGAAAAGGCGGAGGGATCTAACGATTAATGGAAGCTAAAAATAAAGAGATGTTATAGTTCCATGTGGAACGTTAGATGCTATAAAAATAGATGTTTTTACTTGATTTATACCTGTGATAGTGTATGTTTCTTGATGCACGAATACACGATAAGCACCTCAGAAAAAACAATCGCGACAGCCCAAAGCAGGGGAGATGCCGCGCAAATCGCTCGCGAATTATCGGAGAATTACATGGTTCCGCTAATGCTCGCGAATGAAAGGGGGGAGGTGATTGCGTCGTGGCGATTCGGAAATTGCATCTACTCGAAAGCGCTACAATTCGGGATCCCATGCGAACAAGAACTGCCCCGAAGAAAGTGGAGAATCAAGATTACTACCAGCGGCAAGACGCGCCTGTTCCGATCCACAACCTCCGGATGGACAGCTCACGAAGAGAAGGCCAACGAATATCCGACACGAGACGGGGCCGGTATCGCGATAGGTCAATTCCTCAATCAAAGACACCCAGAAGGAGAAATTACAGCAGAACTTGTCCCGCTATAAAAAAACCTCCGCCGGCGCTTAGGGAAAGGCTATCGCCGGCGCTTCGGGAAAAACCCACGCCGATAAGAGCGCGCCTTGCGAAAACGAGGTGTACGGTTTTTCATCGAGTCGAAGAATCCCCGTACACGAGCTCCCTCCTTATGAAAATCGGGCTGAACAGGATCAATGGACGGCTTAGCCCGACCCTCATGTTCGGGCGCCACCAAGGACAGGCGGGCGAGGATTACGAACTCGCTACGTTTGACCTCACGTGAGCGAGAGCCAAAGAGGGGGATTCTGAAAGGCGTAGGGTGCCGACGCTCTCGCTGGATGGAATCAACCGCAATACCGCCAAGAGCCACCACAGCGCCAGAATGGAGCCTTAGCGTCGTTGAAAACGATTGCGTCGCCAGAGCGGGAACCAAATCATCGCCGAACACGCCGATTACGTCCGCATTACTCTGATCGACGCGAAGAGAAATTGAACCGTCGCCCAGAACCACAGGATGAAGTTCAAACTTGAGCAGGGCTTCCTTGAAACTGGTTAAGGTCGAAACGCTGCCAGAGTCTCGAATGGTGTCTCTAATCGGAATTTCCCGGCCTGCCGAAAGAATCGCGGTCTGTCCGGACTCGACAGCTACGAACGGC
>QIKC01000109.1 GCA_003232855.1 Verrucomicrobiales bacterium | reverse complement strand
GTCTAACTCGGAGACGAGCAAACGATATTTCTCGCGAACCCGCTCGACAATTTCCATATTTGGCATGCCCTCACCCTAGTTCAACTGCTTAGCTAAAGCTAACTATATTTCGGTAGTTTATTGTTTTGCAACTCCTTAGGCTTATCGACCCGGCAGCCAACAAAAAACGCGCCATCATAACACTCACCGGCGGCGGGCATGATAGCGCGGCACCCCAGCGGGTCAATGGCATCGCTGTGGGTAAAAAAGCGGACAGACTCTGGTTCCTCCAAACTGCCTGCTGGGGCGATAAGACCAAAGCCGTGGGCAAAGAGGTGCAAGCCCGTTATATTATCCACTTTGATGATGGCAGCAGTGTCGATTTCGATCAGAGAAATCAGATTGAAATTGCCGACTGGTGGAATCCGGTGCCGCTGCCGTCAGCCAAAGTCGCCTGGTCCGGTCGCAACGCCGCTCATGCGCCGATCGGTATTTATGTAACACCGTGGGAAAACCCCTATCCCGATAAAACGATCACCACCATTGATGCGCTTGGTAATTTGGGATCCGCCCAAATCGTGTTACTGGCAATCACCGGTGGAGTGGATTCAGGCAGTCCCAACACCATGAAACTCATCAGCCAGTGGAATATGGATCAGATAGCCAACAGCCAAATCAAAAATTCCGTGCCCGACTCCGGCGTCCTGCGAGCAGATATTAAAACACAGCCACAGTTGATCCAAATGAATGGTGAAAATCATCTGCGTTTCCGAAATGGGCAACGTTTAACTGGAGATACACGAAAAATTCCCGGACTTGCTGACGGTGGACCGATGCGCCTGGATGTCACACTGGTAGTAGAAGAGAAATCTCCGGGCTATTTAGGCGGTATTTACGAAGGCATGAACTATGGGAAAAAAGGATTCCGCCTATCAGTTGGCTCAAATTTAAAATTGTCAGTGGAAATATTTTTTGAAGACAGTCCCCCCAAATTCCTCAAAAGCAAAGCGCCCCTAGAGTTAGGGGGAACATACAGCATCTCAATCGACTTCGATGGTCAATATGCTAAAATTATGATCAATGATAAACTTGATTCGCTGATTGAATGCTCACCACCCTCAGCTTATGGCGGGCTCTTCCAAATTGGAAATGCGTCAGGTTCAAAATACCATTTTCATGGCATTATCAAGGAAATGAGTTTTCATAAACCCAATTAACCCTTCATCCCTCACCCTTTCAGGTTTCAGGAAGGAAGAACAGTACTCGGACTGGGCGATCAAGAAACGGCGCCTCGCCGGGCGCCTCGATTCCGACTACTTGGGGAAGTTGTTAGGTATTGAATTATGATGCGTAAGCCTTGGGGTCTCCCATCTGCTGCTGTCTGGCGCTTCGCTGGTAAGTCGTCGTCCCCCTCCTATGCCGAGCCTATTTGGCGGCCAATGTGGCGATGCCATCGCTGTCGAGGCGGACGATGCGCCATTCGTCGAGGATATTGGCGCCGAGGTTTTGATAGAAGTCGATCGCTTGGGTGTTCCAGTCGAGCACGCTCCACTCCATGCGTCCGCAGCCACGTTCTTCGGCGAGCTTCGCCAGCTCGACGAACATGGCTCTGCCGATGCCGGCGCCGCGATGCTCGGGGCGGATGTAGATGTCCTCGACGTAGAGACCTTGGCGGCCGAGGAAGGTGGAGTAGTTGCCGAAAAAGACGGCGGTGCCGACGGTGGCGCCATCGAGCTCGGCGACCAGCGCCTCGGCACAGGGGCGATCGCCGAATAGGGCGAGACGGGTGGAGGTGGGCGTCGCTTCGACCAGGTGGGAGATCTTTTCGAACTCGGCGAGTTCGGTCAGCAGCTCGTGGATGGCGAGCGCATCGGTGGGTTCGGCCTTGCGGATGGTTGCTGTGGACATGTGGAAATGGAGGTGGCGTGTCGGTGGTGCTGTGGCATAATTGCGCCTGTTTCCTTATGAACGATAGCGAAGAACAACCCCAGCGCAGTGATTTCATCCGCGACATCGTGACCGAGGATCTCGCCTCGGGAAAACACGAGACCCCGGTGACGCGGTTTCCGCCGGAGCCGAACGGCTACCTGCATATCGGTCACGCCAAGGCGATCTGCCTGAGTTTCGGCATTGCCGAGGAACACGCGGCGACGGGCGCGCGTTGCCACCTGCGCTTTGACGACACCAACCCGTCGAAGGAGGAATCGGAGTATGTGGAGTCGATCCAGGAGGATGTTCGATGGCTGGGGTTCGACTGGGGCGACCACTTGCACTTTTCCTCGGATTATTTCGAATCGCTCTACAACTGGGCGATCCATTTGATCGGGGAGGGCTTGGCCTATGTCGATGATCTGGATGCGGAGACGATGCGCGAGCTTCGCGGGAATTTGACCGAGCCGGGCAAGGACAGCCCGCATCGGGGGCGGGGGATCGAGGAGAATTTGGATCTGTTCGCTCGCATGCGCGCGGGCGAATTTGCGGACGGCGAGCGGGTGTTGCGCGCGAAGATCGACATGGCACACGCCAACATGAATCTGCGCGATCCGGTGCTCTACCGGATCCAACATCGGGCTCATCATCGCACCGGCGATGCCTGGTGCATTTACCCGAGTTACGATTTCACCCACGGCCAGAGCGACGCGATCGAGGGCGTCACGCACTCGCTCTGCACCCTGGAATTTGAGCATCATCGGCCGCTTTACGAGTGGTTTTTGAGCCACCTGCCGGTGCCGTGTAAGCCGCGGCAGATCGAGTTCGCCAAGCTGCAACTCAGCTACACGCTATTGAGCAAGCGGCGCCTGGGGCAGATGGTCGATGAGGGATTGGTCGATGGGTGGGACGATCCGCGGATGGCGACGCTCTCCGGGCTTCGGCGGCGCGGTTACACGCCGACGGCGATCCGCAACCTCTGCGCGACGGTCGGGGTGACGAAATTTAATAGCGTGACGGACATCGCGTTGTTAGAGCACGCGCTGCGCGAAGATTTGAACAAGACCTCGCCGCGGCGGATGGCGGTGCTCGATCCGATCAAATTGACCATCACCAACTGGCCGGGCGGCGGGCATCGCGAGACGATGAACGCGGTCAATAACCCGGGCGACCCGGAGGCGGGGAAGCGGGATATCGATCTGGACGGCTGCGTCTATATCGAGCGCGACGACTTCATGGAAGACCCGCCGAAAAAATACTACCGCCTGAGCCCCGGCGGCGAGGTGCGGTTGCGCTACTCGTATTGTGTGACCTGCGAGGAGGTGATCAAAGATAGCGCTGGTGTCGTGGTCGAACTAAAATGCCGTTACGACCCCGACACGCTGGGCAAGAACCCCGAGGGACGCAAGGTGCGCGGAGCGATCCATTGGGTGCCTGCGGCGGACGCGATCGATGCGGAGGTGAGGCTCTACGAGCGGACGTTCACCGTCGAGAACCCGGCCGCCGAAGACGACTGGCGCACGGTGATCAATCCGGGGGCGCTACAGGTTCTTTCGGGCGTCAAATTGGAACCGGCATTGGCAGATGCCGCTTCTGGGGAGCGGTTCCAATTTGAGCGCAACGGCTACTTCTGCGTCGATAGTAAGGACTCCGCACCGGGGAAGCCGGTGTTCAACCGCACTGTGGCGCTGCGCGATTCGTGGGCGAAGAAGACGAAGGGATGAGGCGGAAGTAGGGTATTGACAGGCGTAACCTTTAAGTTACATTGTAATTGTCCCTAATGGCACATCATGAGAGCTACCGCATCGAACTTTATACTCGTTCTGACGGGAAGATTCCTTTCGGTGTGTGGTTGGGCAAGCTCACCAAAATCGATCAAGCGCGGATTATTAGCCGCATCGATCGGTTGGAGAGGGGGAACTTTGGAGACTGCAAATCCGTGGGCGGCGGGGTATTCGAGCTGCGGTTCTTTTTCGCTTCGGGTTACCGGGTTTACTACGGTATGGTTGGGGCAACGCTCGTGTTGCTGCTGACTGGAGGCGATAAGAAAACGCAGGATAAGGATATCAGAACAGCAAAACGTTATTGGAACGATTACATGAAGGAGACTAAGTGATGAGCAGACATCAAAATTGGAGCGATTTTAAGAAGGACATTCTTGTCGATCCCGAAGCAGCGCAACATTATCTGGGCGTGGCGCTGGAGGAGTTTCAAGCGACGGGAGAGCGCCTTTTTCTGCTGAGGGCGCTGCGTAGTGTGGCGGAGGCTCAGGGCGGGGTGGGGAAGTTGGCTGAGCGCGTGGACGTGAAGCGTGAAAGCCTCTATCGCGCGCTCTCAGAAGCGGGAAATCCTACGGTGGAGACGCTCTGTAAAATTCTCACGGGCTTGCATCTGAGGCTCCGCATCGAACCGATCTCTGGGTAAATTTGGGGCCGGGTGGCGGGATGATACGAATTGACCACGTCCCGTCTTCGACGTAAGATTATCCTACAATGACCACGGTGCTTTCACAGAAGGGGCAGATCGTCTTGCCAGCGACGCTGCGCGAGTCGATGGGGCTGCGTGTGGGCGATGATTTCGCGGTGGAGGTGGAGGATGGTGAGACGATCGTATTGCGGCGGATTTCGCGTCGGCCCAACGAGGGATTGCTAGAGCATTTGAGGTCTTGCCCTTTCCCCTTCGAAATCCCCGCACGGGGAAGAGAGCTGCCGCGGGAGGTCGAAATCGAATGAGGTATCTCGTTGATACCAATATTATCAGTGAGACGATTCGCAGGAAACCTGACGCGGCCGTGTTGGCTTGGTGGGGAGCGAATCAGGGGGTGTTGTGCACATCGACAATCACCATTGGTGAGCTGCGTTACGGGATCGAAATTCTCCCGCCGGGGGATCGGAAGGCAGCTCTTCATGTGTGGCTGAAGCGATCGACTGCGCTAATGAAAGGGCAGACTCTCGGGTTCTCGACGAGCGTCGCTCATGTCTGGGGGCAACTTAGGGCGAAGTGGAAGGCGGAGGGAGTTGTCGTTCCTTTGGTTGATGGTCAACTCGCAGCCATCGCCAAGCGCCACTCTTTGACGATCGCGACGCGCAATATTAAAGATTTTCGCTCCGCTGATATCGATGTGATCAATCCCTTCGACCTCTGATTCGGACAACGGCATTACTATTTGTATTATGAAATCACTCTGGAATTCCAAGGCCGCTAAGAAAGCAGGCAAAAGTTTGTTAGATCAACGGGTTTACAGCTCGCGACTGCTGGGCGCCGAACCGGATTTGGTGTTGCACGGCGGTGGCAACACGTCGGTGAAGGTGCGGGTCAAAGATTTCTATGGCGAGCGTGCGGATGTTCTTTACGTCAAGGGGAGCGGTTGGGATCTCGCGACGATCGAGAGTGGTGGTTTTTCGCCCTGCCGGATGGCGCCGTTGTTGAAGATGGCGGACATGGACGCTATTTCGGATGCGGATATGGTGGCGCAGTGCCGGGCGGCGATGCTGGATCCGGGGGCGCCGACGCCTTCGATCGAGGCGATCGTGCATGCGGTGATTCCACAGCGTTTTGTTGATCATACTCACGCTGATGCGGTGGTCGCGCTGACCAATGCGCCCGGCGGCAGGGCGCGCATCGGGGAGGTTTATGGCGATCGTGTGTTGGTGATCCCTTACGTGATGCCGGGGTTTCTTTTGGCCAAGGCGATTCGCACGGCTTTGATCAAAGCGGGGACGGCGAAGTTCGACGGGCTGGTTTTGATGAATCACGGGATCTTCACTTTTGCCGACGATGCGAAGGAGAGCTATGAGCTGATGATTGAATTGGTGACGCTGGCCGAGCGGCATATCGCCAAAAAACTGGGCAAGCGCAAGCCGGTGGCGACGGCCAGGGCGAAGGAAAATCTGCCCGCTCTGGCGGATCTGCGGAGCATGGTCTCGGGCTGGCGCGGCCGCCCGGTGTATGCATTGTGGGATCAAAGCGCGGAGGCGGTCGGCTATTCGAATCGTAAGGATATCAGAAGTTTGGCGACACGCGGACCGCTGACTCCGGATCACGTGATCCGCACTAAGCGGGTGCCGGTGGTACTCGGCGGCGACATGGCGGCGGCGGTCGATCGCTTTGCTGAGGACTACGCGAAATATTTTAACAAGGGGAATGACGGCTCGTTGACGATGCTCGACCCGGCGCCGCGCTGGGCGGTGTGGCCCGGCTACGGCACGGTCGCATTCGGCGCCACGGAGGCGGAGGCGGGGA
>QIKC01000265.1 GCA_003232855.1 Verrucomicrobiales bacterium | reverse complement strand
GAAAAGACGTCTTGTAGGTAGTTGTGCGAGAGTGAGTCGGCCGGCAGCATGAAGCGTAGGAGGCCTTCGAACTCGCGGCGGGAGGCGAAGGGGGACCAACTGAGGAATAGCGCGGTCGCGCAAAAATAGAGGCTGCCGATGATGGCGACATCGTACACTTGTGCGCCGGAGGCGATGCCGACGGACATGGCAGCGAACAGGAAGATGATATCGCGCGGGTCGCGGATGGGTGTGCGGAAGCGCACGAAGGCCATGGCGCCCATGATGCCGAGCCCGCGCGCCATGTTGTTGCCGATGGCCATGATCATGATGGTGATGACGATGGTCGCCAGCACCATGGTGTGCAGGAACGAGCGGGCGTAAGAGAAACTCTGGTGTGTCCAGCGGTAGACCGTCGCCAAAGTGAGTCCGAGGACGAAGCTCACGGTGAGTGAGAAGATGATGTCCATGGTGGACAACGGCTGTGTCGGGCCGAGGGCGGTGAGAAAGGATTCCATGGTGGTTGTTGTGGGCGCGTCCGGTGGCTAGATACTGTTGGGGGTGGAGGTGGTGTTCTGTCCGCCGCTATCGTATTCGAATCCGCGGAAGATGGTTTCCAGTCGCCAGGCGGTGGCATATTTGCAAAATCCGGTGGTGGTTAAATTGAAGCGCTCGACGAGTTCGAGCATCCATCGCGGCGCGTCGCGCATGGCTTTGAGCTCGAAGACGTAGCCGGCGAATGGGCGGTTGAGGCCGGTCTGGCAGTCCATGGGTCGCCAGCCATCGTTGTCGTCGATCCCGGGCAGCTCCCAGCTGCGGGTCGGGCGGTAGCAGATGCGGCGGTCGAAGGTGAGCCGGGCGTAGTCGTCATTGGCGCCGAAATAGCTCTCTCGCACATAGCGGATGAGCATTTTGGGTCGTGCGCCGACGGCACGCGCGATGCGGGAGAACTCGAGGAAGTAGTTGTTGTCGATCGGGCTTTTGAGCATCGGGGACACTTCCGGGTGGAGCACGATGGGGCGACCGTCGTTGTTCCCGGCATACTGGGAGCGGGTCATTTTCGAGCGGCTTTTGATGATGATGCCGCCGACCTTGCGTTTGAGTTCGAGGAAGACGGGGGCGGTGCCACCCTTGCCGTAGGTTCTGATGCGGAGTTTGAAGCGGGCGAAGGTCTTGCGCTCTTTGGCCAAAGCCAGATCCATGGTTGGCGTATCGAGCTGCAGGGTGGTGACGGTGTATTCGGGGATCACGCCCTTGCCGTTCGGGTCGGGGATACAGAAGGGGCGGATGTATTCGCGTATCTTCGGCACCAGGCGCGGGTGGATGATGTATTTTTGTTCGTAGCGCTCGATGATCTTGTCTTTGACATCTTTGCGCGAAGGGCCCGCATCGACGTTGAGGCGTGGCATCATCCCGGCATGAAGAGGCGAGGGGGATGAGGGATTGGGGGCGGGAGACATAGGAGGTTTCCGGGGTATTTCCCGACCCTTTTTTCCTCGGAAAATCGGGACGGGACTTTAACCCGTGGGAATTAGAAAGCCATCGCAAAATGTCGAGATTGTCATTCGCCTTTTTAGCAGGGTTTTTATGCTTTCGGAGCCCTTAGAACTTCAAGGTTTTCTCCGAAAACCTCATGCGGGTGGGTGTTTCTCTGCGCCCCATGCTACGGCAGGCTCCAGTTTACTTCGACCTGTTGGATGTTGCCGAACTTGTCGTCGTATTTGATGAAGCCGTTACGGGCGCCGAATTCGTGTACGAGCTTGGTGACTTTGACGTCGTAGCAGCAGTATTCGGCGACGTCACGGAATTTGCCCTCGCGCCACCAGCGGATGGCGTCGAGCCCCTGGGCGGTCTTGCCGGCGCCGAGCGAGGCGGTGGCGATCGAGTCGAGCTTCATGCGGTGCCCCGCCTTTTCCTCGATGCTTACTAGCAGGTCGAGGCTGAGGCAAAGGTCGTTGAGTGTGAAAGGGTGGTAGCCTTCGAGTACGGCGTAGTCGAAGTTGATGTGGTTGAAGCCGATGACGAGGTCGGCTTTGACCAACTGGTCGATCAGCTCGTTCACCCGTTTTTCAGGGTAGGCGATGTATTTACCACTGCGGGTGCTGTAGGTCACGCCCACTGACATCCCCATGTCGCCTTTTTTGCTCCAGCCGCCGACGTCGTTGGCAGAACGGATGGTTTCGAGATCGAAGTAGACGTAGTCTTTGGCCATCTGGATTTGCCGCGCGGTGTAGGGGCGCAGTATTTAGGGTTTGCTGCTGTTTGCCAGCATCTCTTCCATCCCGATCAGGTGGAAGGTTGCCCAAGAAGTGGCGAGGATGGCGGCGGCGGCCAAAACGATGGCGATTTCGCCAATCGGGCGGTGTTCGATTTCGAGATCCTCGCGTTGATCCCAGACGGTCTTGCCCTGGGTGCTGAGCGTCATGTTGGAGATTACGAAGGTGAGAATGTTGACTGGGAACAGGCCGAGCCCCCAGCCGCGCCACCACACGGATACGCTGCGCCGGTAGGCTTGGCCGAGCTGCAGGCGCTCGCCGTCTGTGCGTCGCAGCCGGATCTTTAGCAACCATTTGGCCGGCGTGGTGCCGAAGTAATAGAGCAGTGTCGCCTCGACGAAGATCCATGCGACGGGGATGGCGATGATGATGCCGAGGTTGTTTTTCTCCGGGTCGATCAGGGCGCTCGGATCACCGAGCCCCGTCACTTTGATCAAGTAGAGCACCATGGTGGTGAAGAGCCCGAGGTCGAGGGTGCGCGCCCAGAACCGCACCCAGGGGCGGGGGCGGGAGTCGACCGTTCCGCTGATGGTGCCGCTGACCGTGCCGCTGAGGGTCTCGCGTTCGGCGTCGCTGACGGTGATTTCCTCGGAGCCGGCATCGGCGATGCGCAGCTCGACCAGCCCGCGCATCGGTTCTAGGTCGCGTAGCGGTTTCCATTCGGCCATGCCTTTGATCCAGGCATTGGTGTCGGGCGTGGCCTTGCCGGAACGCAGCTCTTCGCAGACTTCGTAAACGGTGTACGGGCCGGCTTTGGTGCCATTGATAAGTAGAAATATTTCCATCTCGGGGCGGCCACCTTCCGCCAGACTCACGGGGGTTGGCAAACGGGGATTGCGCGCGGCTCAGGCGCGGCTCTATTGCCGCGTGTCCAGCGACTCTACACCGATCGAATCCGCCCTGTCCCGCTTCGGGCTGGAAGCGTTTCGTCCCGGGCAGCGCGAGGTGATCGAGCGTCTGATGGCGGGCAAATCGGCGCTCGCCGTGTTCCCGACCGGTGGCGGCAAATCGCTGTGCTACCAGCTGCCGGCGTTGTTACTGGAGGGGGTGACGTTGGTGGTTTCGCCGCTGATCGCGCTGATGAAGGATCAGGTCGATGCGCTGCATGCGCGGGGGATCGCCGCGGCGCGGTATGATTCGACGCTGAAGCCGAGCGAGGCCGCGGCGGTGTGGCGGAGCCTAGAGGCGGGCGAATTGGATCTGCTCTACGTGGCACCGGAGCGGCTGGCGAATGCTGGTTTTCGCGAGCGGCTGACGCATCACCGGGTGGCTATGCTGGCGGTGGACGAGGCGCATTGCATCTCCGAGTGGGGGCACAACTTCCGCCCCGACTACCTCAAGTTGGCCGATTTTGCCAAAGAGTTAGGCGCCAGCCGCATCCTCGGGCTGACGGCGACGGCGACTCCGAAAGTGAGCGAAAGTATCTGCCAGCGCTTCGGGATCGCCGCCGAGGATCACGTGCAGCTGAGTTTTCGTCGTGAAAATCTGGTAGTGGGAGTTACCCCTTGCACGGTGGCGGGACGCAAGGAACTGCTGCTCGCTCGGCTACGTCAAAGCGCGGGCGGCGCGGCGGTGGTTTACGTGACGCTGCAGACGACGGCCGAGGCGGTGGCGACCTACCTGTCGCGGAATGGCATCGACGCCAAAGCCTATCACGCTGGCCTGCGCGACGACTATCGCGCCGAATTGCAAGAGCTCTTCATGGCCGGTGGGGTGGAGGTGGTGGTGGCGACCATCGCCTTCGGCATGGGCATCGACAAGGCCGACATCCGCGCGGTCTATCACTACAACTTACCGAAGAGTCTGGAGAACTACGTGCAGGAGATCGGCCGCGCCGGGCGTGACGGGCTGCCCGCGCACTGCGAGCTGCTCGCCTGCGCCGACGACCTCACCGTTTTGGAGAATTTCACTTATGGCGATACGCCGACCGCCGCCGCGCTGCGCTCGCTGGTGGATCGTTTACTGCGCCAGGGGGAGGAGTTCGACATCTCGCGCTATCAGCTTTCGACAGGCAACGACATCCGTCCGCAGGTGGTCGCCACCGTGCTCACCTATCTCGAATTGCGCGGTGTATTGGCGGCGACCGCGCCTTTCTACAGCCGCTTTCGCATCCAATTTCTGCGTGACGAGGAGGCGCTGCTGGTCGGTTACGACGCCGGGCAGCAGGATTTGTTGCGGCGGGTCTTCGCCGCCGCCAAACGCTGGCGCGGGTGGCTGACCGTGGTGGTCGAGGAGGTGGCGGAGGTGACCGGCGACGACCCGGAGCACGTGCGCCGGGCGATGGGGGATCTCGAGCAAGCGGGCGATGTGATCGCCAAGCCCTCCGGCCTGCGCCAGGGCTATCGCCTCGTCGGTGCGCAGCCGGACATCGCGGCGCTGGCCGGGGAAATGGAAACGCAGTTCCTGCAGCGCGAGGAGCAGGACATCGCCCGTCTGCGGCGAGTGGTCGAGTTCGCCGAGAGCGACGGTTGTCGCACGCGTGCGCTGCTGGAATATTTTGGCGAGGGATTGGCCGACGATTGTGGAGACTGCGACCATTGTCGTGGCGAGGCGACCCCCGGCGCTCTGCCGCGGGCAGAGAATAGGGAAATCAGCGATACCGAGGTGGCGGCGGTACACGCGTTGGTCGCCGAGCACCATTCCGCGCTGCGCTCGTCACGCCAAGTCGCGCGTTTTCTTTGTGGTCTCAGCAGCCCCGCCACTACGCGAGCGAAGCTGATGCGGCACGACAGCTTCGGCCTGCTGGGCGATATTGCCTTTCTCGACGTATTGTTGTTTTGTGAGTCATTAAATTTGGGGTGATGGGTGTATTCACGGGGATGTCTAGGTCGTCAAAGCAGGTGCGTATTGTGTGTGGAACCTGTGTTGGCAGGAGGGGCGGAAACGGGTAGGTTCGGCGTCGCATTCCCCCCTCATGAAGTGGCTTATCTTTTTTCCCGTCTGGGTGTTTCTTTTGTCGTACGTGATCCATCGCGTGCGCGAGGCGAATCGTGATGATGAGGAGGTATCGGAGCGGGTGGGGACAGCGGCGCCGGAGGTGAGGGCAGCGGTTGGGAAGCGGGCAGGCGTGCGTGATGCGACGATGGACGGGGAGGTGATGCGGCAGTTGGGCGAGGCGTTCGCGAGGCGGGTGCAACTGGTGCCGGTGGCGGAAGATGCGGCGCAGCAGTCGCCGCTGTGGCCGGCGGATGGGTTGGGGGACGCGGCGAACGCGGTCGCTTTGGGCGCCGATTTTGCCACTTGGGAGCTCTATCAGGGTGAGGGATTTTCGTTTTATTTTCCCCAAGGGCTCGGGCTTTCGGTTGAGATGGTTCCCGTTAGTGGCGATTTTCCGAAGCTCGGCGAAATTTTTTATCAAGGGTTTGCCGACAGTGCGGTGCGGTATCGGATCGCCGGGCCTGGGGGAATGACCTGGGCGGCGTTCGCGGTGGACGCGGAGGGGGGCTTCGATTTGCGCGAGCGCTATCCGGATGGCGAGGTGTTTCAGAAAATGTTGTTGGCAGAGGGTGGTGTCGCGCGGGTGTCGCTGGCGGCGGACGGGAAGCTGGGACGGGTGCAGTGGGTGGGCGGGGGGAGAAGGGTTTCCCTGCTCGACTGGCAGCATTGTGCGATTCATCCGGATGCCTACGTGGCGTTGGCGGCGTCGCTGAGGATGGGGGCTGGCGGCGAATCTGGGGAGAGTGAGGAAATTCTGCGTCGGTTGATGGGCGAGGGTGGGATCGAATCGCGGATGGGGTTGTTGGAGCGGGGGATGGACGGCGGCCAGATTGAAGAGTTGCTCGGTCGGCCCAATGGTATCGAGGGCGAGGATTTTATCTACAATGGGCGGCACCGGGAGGCGGCGAAGCGGTATCGTGTGATGTTAGTCGGCGGCAAGTTCGATGGGTTTCGGGAGGGCTGGCGAACTGCGATTAAAGATCCACCGATCCCCGG